>JBGPJS010000050.1:0-13390 GCA_041485505.1 Gemmatimonadota bacterium
CCGGCGTGGAGAGCAGCAGGCCGAGCCAGTTGGCCAGCGGGGGATGAACCAGCATGGGTACGCCGGGGAGATGTCCGGCGATGACCGTCACGGGAATGGTGAAGGCCAGGGCGACCCAGAACCGCCCCCGCATGTCGGCTTCCATCGCGGCGGCCTGTCCGGGATCGGACATCGCGGCGGTGTGGTGGTGCTGTGGGGCGTCCGGGTGATGGTGGTGTTCGTGGTGTGGTGTCGTCCCCGGCATGGTCTCCTCCCGCAATCTGTCGATTGTGGCCCTGTACTCTAACGGCCGGGTGTGGTTCCGGAAGCACTCTCAAGGAACCGTAATCTTGCTCTTAGCATGAAGCGGTGTGATCGGGTCTGTCTCAAGAAACGTTGACCGGAGGCTCATCAGGTATTCACCGAGTCTGGCCTAGGATGCGAGCCATCGGTGTGATGGCAGGTGCATTCGCCATCCGACGCAGTGAATCAGGACATCATCCCCGGCTACCCCGGAGGGTCCCAATGGGTTTCCGCCTCATCGCCATCGGCGTCGCAATCCTCACCCCGGCGCAGCGGGACCAGCTTGCGACACTGTTTGCCAAGCGCCCATAGGGCACCCATGCGACTATCTGGTCGGTTGGCGTGTCTCCTCGCCGCCGGGCTCCTGCTCGGCGGCGACACGTGTCCGCTTCAGGGTCAGCAGGCGGCAGAACCGTCGACCCTCGGCGAGCTGTATCGGCGGCTCGACACCGCGAGCCCGCGGCTCTCGGCTGCCCGCGCGAGTGCGCGCGCCGCGACCTTCCGGATCGCGCCCGCTCGCACCTTGCCGGATCCGCAACTCCAGCTGGGGCTCATGAATCGAAACCTGCCCGGCCTCGGCCTGCAGGACCCGCTGGGCATGAACCAGATCCAGGTCATGCAGATGATCCCCTTTCCGGGGAAGCTGGGCGCCGCGGGTCGTGGCGCCCAAGCCCAGGCCAACGCCAGTCAGGCGCGGGCCGATGACCTCGGGTGGGAGCTGCGCAATCAGGCCGCCATGCTCTTCTATGAGGTCTACGGGACGGAGCAGGGGGTTCGCGTGGCCGCGGAAACCCAGCAGCTGCTTCGGGACATCGCGGCGACGGCCCAGCGCATGTACGCCGTCGGCGAGGGGCGTCAGCCCGATGTGCTCCGCACCCAGGTCGAGATCGACCGCATGACTGAGGAGATCCTGCGGATGCGCACCATGCGGGACGCGCTGGTTGCCCGCCTGAACGCCTTGCTCGACCGTCCAACCGACCGGACCGTCGGCGAAGCGCGGATCCCGATCTTCCCGGCGGAGTTGCCCAGCCTGGATTCGCTGGTCGTGCTGGCGGTGGGGTACCGCCCGATGCTGCAGGCAGGGCAGCAGGATGTCCGCGCGGCTGAGGCCGCCCAGGCGCTGGCTCGCCGAGAGATCTGGCCCGATCTGCAGCTCGGCGTCATCTACGGGCAGCGAAGCATGCCGGGCGGCGGCACCGATCGGATGGCGAGCTTCATGTTCGGATTCAGTCTGCCCGTCTTCGCCGGGAATCGCCAGCTCAAGATGCGGCAGGAGACCCAGGCGATGAGCGACGAGGCCCGGGCGGACCTTGCCGCGATGGAATCGGACACCCGCGGGCGGGTGGGTGTCGCCTATGCCGACCTCCGCCAGGCGCGACAACTCCGGGACCTCTATCGCGTGACGCTGCTGCCCCAGGCGCGGGCGACCGTTACCTCGTCCCTCGCGGCATACCAGGTGGGCGACATCAACCTCATGACCCTCCTCGACGCCCAGATGACCGTCAACCGATACCGGCAGGAGCTGTACCGCCTGGATACCGCTGAAGGGCAGAGCTGGGCGGAGCTGGAGATGCTCACCGGAACCGAACTGCTCGACCCCGACCGAACCCAGAACAGCGAGACGGAGCCACGATGAACCAGATCACAGATGCTGAGGCCCGGGAAGAGCCATTCGGCCAGCACTCCACCGGTGCCCGCCGGTGGCTCATGGCGCTTGGCGGCGGTCTCGGCCTCGTTGCCATCGCGGGGGCGGTCTACCTCGGTAGTGGCGGTGCCCGCCCGGAAGTCCCCGCGGCGGCGATCCACAATCACGCTACTTCTGCGGCGAGCACAGCGATGCCGGTCGCTCTGTCCGACCCTGACCGGCGACGTATCGGCGTCACGTTCGCCAGGGTGGAACGCTCGCCACTTGAGCGACTGGTGCGGACGGTGGCGCAAGTGACGTACGATGAGACCCGGGTCAAGCAGGTCGTGCCGCGGATCGATGGCTACGTGGAGCAGCTCTACATCAACGCCACCGGCCAGGCGGTGGCGCAAGGCCAGCCGTTGTTCGCGATCTACTCCCCGATGCTGGTGACCACCCAGCAGGAAATGCTCTTGGCCAAGCGGCTCGTGGAGCAGGTCGCGGGCGGTACGCCCGACGCCGCGCAGGGGGCGGCCTCGCTGCTCGAATCCGCCCGCACCAGGTTGCTCTATTGGGAGGTTCCGCCGGAGGTCGTGGCGGAGGTGCTCAGGAGCGGGACGATTCAGCGCACCGTCACCCTGAGATCGCCGGTCTCCGGGGTCGTGGTCGAGAAGTCGGTGCTGGCGGGGCAGCGACTCATGGCCGGCGAGGTCGCTTACAAGATCGTGGACTTGAGCCGGGTATGGGTCGAGGGGGAGGTCTTCGAGCCGGATCTGCCGTTGCTGCGCCTCGGACAGCTTGTCACCGCGGAGTTCCCGGCCTTGCCGGGGGAAGCCCGTTCAGGCCGCATCAGCTTCGTCTATCCGTCGCTCAACCCCGAGACCCGGACCGCCAGGGTCAGGGTGGTGATGGCCAACCCGAACCTTCGGCTCAAGCCGGGGATGTATGCCACGATCCACTTCTCGGCGGCGACAGCGAAGGTACTCAACGTTCCCCGGTCGGCCATCCTGGTTACCGGCAGGCGGGCGTTGGTCTTCGTCCGGGATTCGGCCGGCTCGCTCATCCCGCACGAGGTCGTCCCTGGTCGAGCCACGGATGACCGGATCGAGATCCTGAGCGGCCTCCGGGAAGGGGAGACCGTCGTCGCCTCGGGGACCTTCCTGGTGGATGCGGAGTCCAACCTGGGGTCGGCGCTGGGAGGCATGGCGAACATGCCCGGCATGGAGGTGAACACGCCCCCGCAGCGCGAAGCCGACGACCGTGCTCCAGTCGTCCGCCTTCCCGCGGCGCCAGTCGGCGACACGGCCAGACGGGAGTAGAGCGCCATGCTCCGGAAGCTCATCGAGTGGTCGGTGGCCAACCGCCTGATCGTGCTCCTCGGAGCCGTGGGCGCGGTGTTCGCCGGCATCACGGCGCTTAGACGGACTCCGCTGGAGGCGCTGCCGGACTTGAGCGACGTCCAGGTCATCGTGCAGGCCGAGTTCAACGAGCAGGCACCGCGCATCGTGGAAGACCAGGTCACCTATCCGATCGCGGCGGAGATGCTCAAGGTCCCCGGTGCGCGGACCGTGCGGGGGTATTCGTTCTTCGGCGTGTCGTTCGTCTACATCATCTTCGAGGATGGCACCGATCTCTACTGGGCACGCTCCCGGGTGCTGGAGTACCTGAACGGGATCCGGGGGAACCTTCCCGCCAGCGTCACCCCGACGCTGGGGCCGGATGCGACCGGGCTGGGGTGGGTCTTCCAGTATGCGCTCGAGGACACCACCGGCACCCGGACGCTGGCCGAGCTACGCGGGCTCCAGGACTGGACCCTTCGATACGCCCTCACGGCGGTGCCCGGGGTGTCCGAGGTTGCCACCATCGGCGGGTTCGAGAAGCAGTACCAGGTGGACCTCGATCCGTCGAAGCTCCTCGCCTACAACATCCCCATCACCCGCGTCATGTCGGCGATCCAGAACGCGAACGCGGACGTCGGCGCCATGGTGATGGAGCTGTCCGAGCGGGAGTACATGGTCCGCGGGCTGGGCTACCTCAAGTCCATCAGTGACATCGAGAACGTGGTGGTCGGTGCAACCGCGAACGCCACGCCGATCCGCGTCGCGGAACTCGGCCGGGTGGCGATCGGCCCCGCGGTGCGTCGCGGCATCGCCGAGCTCGATGGACGGGGCGACGCGGTCGGCGGGATCGTGATCATGCGCTTCGGCGAGAACGCGCTCGCCACCATCGCCAAGGTGAAGGCCAAGCTGGCCGAGATCAAAGGCGCGCTTCCGGCCGGCGTGGTCATCACGCCGGTCTATGACCGAAGTGACCTCATCGAGCGAGCCATCGACAACCTGACCGGAAAGCTGATCGAGGAGAGCATTATCGTGGCCCTGGTGTGCATCGTTTTTCTACTGCACGCCCGTTCCGCGCTGGTCGCGATCCTCACCCTGCCCATCGGGATCCTCATGGCGTTCATTGCGATGCATTGGGTGCACGTCGGCGCTGACATCATGTCGCTGGGCGGCATCGCCATCGCCATCGGCGCGATGATCGACGCGGCGATCGTCATGATCGAGAACCTGCACAAGCACATGGAGCGGGCCATCGACGCCAAGGCGGCCGCTGCGGGAACTCCGCGCGCCACCCGGAAGCTGGACACGGGCCAGCTCTCCCGGGACGAGCGCTGGCAAATCGTGGTTGAGTCGGCCAAGGAAGTAGGCCCGGCGCTATTCATCTCCCTGCTGATCATCACCGTGTCGTTCCTGCCGGTGTTCACCCTGGAGGGCCAGGAGGGCCGGCTGTTCAAGCCGCTCGCGTTCACCAAGACCTTCGCCATGGCCGCGGCCAGCCTGCTCTCGGTCACCCTGGTGCCGGTCGCGATGGGGCTCTTCGTCCGGGGCGCCCTGTACCGTGAGCGGGCCAACCCGGTCAACCGGGTGTTGATCTGGTTGTACGGCCCCGTCATCCGATTCGTGCTGCGGCATCGGTGGCCGGTCATCTGGGCCGCGCTGGTGGCCCTGATTGTCACCTGGCTTCCGTGGCAGCGGATCGGCGGCGAGTTCATGCCCCCGCTAGGCGAAGGCACCATCCTCTATATGCCCACCACCCTACCCGGGGTCAGCGTGGCGCGCGCTCGCGAGATCCTCCGCATTCAGGACGCGATCCTGAAGGGCTTCCCTGAAGTGGACCATGCCTGGGGCAAGGCGGGGCGCGCCGGAACCGCCACCGACCCCGCGGGGCTCGACATGATCGAGACCACCATCAGCCTCAAGCCGGAGAGCCAGTGGCGTCCCGGCATGACCTACGACCGGCTGGTCGCCGCGATGGATTCGGCGGTCCGCCTCCCGGGCATCACCAACGCCTGGACCATGCCCATCAAGGGCCGGATCGACATGCTGGCGACCGGCATCCGGACGCCCGTCGGCATCAAGCTGTTCGGGCCGGACCTGGCGGAGCTTGAGCGACTGGGGAAGGCCGTGGAGCAGGCGGTCCAGACGGTGTCGGGTACCCGCAGCGCGTTCGCCGAGCGCGCCGTGTCCGGCTACTACCTGGACATCGACATCGACCGGGCGGCTGCGGCCCGCCACGGTCTCAACGTGGGTGACGTCCAGACGGTGATCGCGACCGCGGTCGGAGGGATGACCGTCACTCAGACAGTGGAGGGCCGGGAACGCTACGGAGTCAGGATCCGCTACCCGCAGGAGCTTCGGGATACCCCGGAACGCCTTGCCTCGGTACTGGTACCGGTGGCTCATACTTCGGGCGCCCAAGGGGGTGGCGGTGACGGGATGGGTGGCAGTGCGGCGAGCCTGACGGGCGGGCGCGGAGCCTTCGTACCCCTGGGACAGGTGGCAAGCATCCGCCAAGTCGCGGGGCCGATGGTGGTCCGGACCGAAGATGCCGTGCCGACCGCGTGGGTGTACGTCGACGTGGCCGGCCGCGACATCGGGAGCTACGTGGCGGAGGCACAGCGCACGGTGGCCCAGATGGTCCCCATGCCCGCTGGGTATCGCATCGTGTGGAGCGGACAATACGAGTACATGCAGCGAGCCGCAGCCAAGCTCAAGCTCGTCGTTCCCGCGACCCTCGGGATCATCTTCCTGCTGCTTTACTTCAACTTCAGGAGCGTCGGCGAGACGTTGATCGTCATGCTGTCCCTGCCGTTTGCGCTGGTTGGAGGAATCTGGTTCGTCTGGCTGCTGGGGTACAATTGGTCTGTGGCCGTCGCCATCGGGTTCATTGCCCTGGCCGGCGTCGCGGCGGAGACCGGTGTGGTGATGCTGATCTTCATCAATCATGCCTGGGCCACCCGACTCGCTCGGGGCCACCCGCCGACCCTGCGGGACGTCTACTGCTCCGTAGTCGAAGGCGGGGCGGAGCGGGTCCGCCCGCTCATGATGACGGTCACGGCCATCATGGCCGGGCTGCTGCCGATTCTCTGGGGCGGCGGCGCGGGGGCCAGCGTCATGAAGCGGATCGCGGCACCAATGGTGGGCGGGATGATCAGCAGCACCATCCTCACGCTGATCGTGATCCCGGCGGTCTACTCCCTGTGGAAGGAGCACGAGCTCCGGCTTGCCGGGGAGCCGGCAGTACTCCCCCGCACGAATGAAGCTCCGGCGGCGGCAGCCATCGGGTGAGGGGTGGGCCAGAGGCGGATGGTCGGATTCTCAAGGGGCCGTAACCTGCGGCTCACTGTCTGTTATGGATCCGCGGCGAGGGAGGGCGATGCAGGCGCGATGTTCAACACTTGCTAAGGTTGGCCTCAGGGCCCCCTCAGTACCCCGGACGAATATTGATCGCGAAGGTTGGCCCCACGAGTCACCGAACCCGCGATCAGCCGAGCCGCTGATCCAGCCTCAAGGAGGATCCCATGTCTGCCCGCACCCTATTTAGTCTCACCGCGGCCCTGCTGCTCAGCACCGCCGCCGCCCGCGCGGACGGCCCCGTACCCAAGACCCTTCGGAGCCTCAAACCCTACCAGGTGGTGGAGCAGATCATGGCGGCGCGAGAGATCCTCAGCCTGACCGATGAGCAGTTCGCCCGGCTGGACGACCTGAGCGTGGCCATCCGCACCGAGAAGCACCGCTTCACTCACCAGGGTGGCAAACCCCACGTCACCCAACATGTGCCGATGGTGACCCAGCAGGAGGCCTACGACAAGGCCCTGGCGGTCCTCACCCCCGACCAACAGGCGCGGTTCGAGGTGCTGTTCCCGGCACCAGCTCCGGCGCCAGTCCAGCGCGCGCCGCGCAAGCTGACACTTCCCCACGGCAAGCCGTCGTGATGCCCGCCGGCCGGGGGTCGCCGTTTGGCGACCCCGGCCGGCGCCCGCTTTCGGGTCATTCTTGAGCCACAAGGCTCTCATCACAAGACCAGCGTCACGGTTAGGCGACGCACTGGAGCATCCGATGTCCCGACTCTTCTCACTGGGCGGCGTTGCTGGAATCGCCGTCGTAGCGCTCGGCGCCTGCGGCGATACCGCCGGCCCCGCGACGGCGATCCTCACGGCGGTCAGTCCCGCTCCCGCCGCCGCCGCGGTGGCCCCATCGACGACCATCACGCTCACCTTCGGGCAACCGATGATGGCCGGCATGGAGCAGTACATGGACCTGCACCAGGGCGGGATCGCCGGACCCACAGTCCCGATGAGCTGCGCCTGGAGTCCGGACGGGACCACGCTGACCTGCGCACCTACGAACCCGCTCGCGGCCGGCACCCAGTACACCATCCATGTCGGGGCCGGCATGACCGATACACAGGGCAACATGTGCACCATGGATGCCTGGACCACCATGGGCGGGCAGTGGGCGACCAGCGGAATGATGGGTGGGACCCACGCGGGGCAACCGGTGGGTATGATGGGCGCCGGCTGGAAGCACGGATCGTACTACGGAATGCTGTTTACCTTTACTACCGCGTAACCCGGATGGGGAGGACCAGCCGGAACACCGCGCCGGAGTCATTCCCGACGAACTCTAGGCGGCCGCCGTGGGCTTCGGCGGCCGCCTTGGCGATGGCGAGTCCCAAGCCGGTGCTGCCGCTGTTCTCGTTCCGCCCATCTCCCCGGAAGAACCGATTAAAGAGCTGGGCCTGATCCTCTGGCGGCACCCCGGTACCCTGATCCCTCACGGTGAGCCCCACGGTGTCCCCTGATTCGATCTCGAGCCTGATGGTTCCTCCCGCGAGAGAATGCTTGACCGCGTTGTCGACCAGGTTGCCGACGATACGCTCCAACATGGCAGGGTCGCCCCGCACGACCGCCGCCGGACCCGACAGGGCAAACCGGAACCCGCGTTCGGCGGCGACGGCCTGGTACCGGCCAAGGACCCGCTCCGCCACGAGGCGCAGATCCACGTCCGCCTGGTCCTGGGCGTTGAGCCCCGCCTCGTTGCGGGCCAGCGTAAGGAGGTCGGTGGCCACTCGGGTCAGTCGGATCACTTCCTCCCGGCACCGCTCCAGCGCTTCTCTGTATTCAGCGGGGGACCGTTCCCGCTTAAGCGCCAGATCGAGTTCCCCCCGGAGCGCGGTGAGGGGCCCCCGCAACTCGTGGCTGGCGTCGGCAGTGAATCGGCGCTGGACGGCTGACGCCCGGTCCAGTCGGCCCAGCATGGCGTTCAGCACCTGGACCAGTCGGGCGAACTCGTCCATGTCGGCGTGTGCGGTGATCGTCGGGGCGGGGGTCCCCTCCCGAATCGCCTCGGCCTGCGCCGTGATCTCGGCAGTGGGTTTGAGTGCAGCCCCTGCGACTCGCCACCCCACGAGGAACGCCGCCCCCACCGCCAGGAGGGTGAGCAGCAGGCCGAGCAGGATGAAGTCGCGGAGGGTGCGCTCCAGCGGGGCCAGCGGTGCCGCCACCTGAAGCATATGCATCCCGTGGACTGCCCCGACGAGCTGCAGCGGGTAGACCACGCAGCGGAGCCGCTCCCCTCGCCACAGATGGGTGTCCCAGACGATCCGCCCGTCCCGGGCCGCGGCGACCGCACTCGCCGGCAGCATAAGATTGGCCGGCAGGTTTCGGCTCCGGAGCAGAGGCTGCCCATCACTGCTCCAGAGCTGGGCGTAGCGAGTCAACTCCGCGCTGGGCCCCGGGCGGGCGGCGAGCAGCACGCCCTCGTGGAACTCGAACTCCGAACTGGTGTGGGCCGCCCCCGCCTGAGCCTCCACCTCCGCCAGGTGCACCAGCGTGCCGTCGAGTTGGCGGTAGAGGAGGGTTCGGAGCGCCAAGGCGCTGACCACACCCATCAGGAGCGTCAGGGCCAGCATACCGCCGGCAGTGCGGAAGGCCAGGGCGAGGCGGAACGAGCGCACGACTACTCTGCGCCGGCCGATCGGAGGGCGTAGCCCGCGCCCCGCACGGTCTGGATCAGGCGCGGACGGTCGCCCTCCTCGAGCTTCTTCCGGAGATTGGAGATGTGGGCGTCCACCACGTTGGTCTCGGGGTCGAAGGACAGGTCCCAGACCTTCTCCAGCAGCGTGGTGCGGCTGACCACTCTCTCCGGATTGAGGAGGAAGAACTCGAGCAGCCGGAACTCACGCGGGGAGAAGTCCAGCGGTCTCCCGCCCCACTTCACCACTCGCCGGAGACGATCCATCTCCAGGTCCTGGTAGCGCAGTATGCCGGTGGTGGGTCCGAGCTGGCGGCGCGTGAGGGCGTTCACCCGGGCGAACAGCTCCTCCAGAGCAAAGGGCTTGGTCAGGTAATCATCGGCGCCCGCGTTGAGACCGCGGACCACGTCCTGGGTGGAGTCCCTTGACGTGAGCATCAGGATGGGGCACTGGAGGCCGCTCCGCCGAAGCTCGGCGGCGAGCTGCAGGCCGTCCATCCGGGGCAGCTGCACGTCCAGCAGTATGAGATCATACTCGGTGACGTGGGCCAGGTTGCCGGCCTCCACCCCATCTCCGGCGACATCCACCACATGGCCCTCCTCTTCGAGGGCCTGCTTGAGGAATCGGGCGACCTTGGCTTCGTCCTCGACCACCAGCACCCGCATAGCGCCTCCGTAATCGCCAGATCTTCCTCGGCCACGCCGAGCCCGCGGCTCCGGGTATCCACCGACTCGCCCTCGAGAAGTCGGAGGACAATCTCCCCGGGCCTAAGGTCCGCGCTTTTCATGGAGCCCAGCCACAATTTGCTGCCCTCGAGCCCGTGATGCTTCCGCTTCCAACGAAGGAGCGTATCCCGTCCCATCCAGCGCCGGCGATAGGCTCCTATCTGGCGGAGCGCATCGAAGTGCACGCCGATCTTGGAGCTGCTGTCGCCGGTGTCTCTCAACGTAGTGTGCTTCGGTATGCGCGGGAAGGATATGCGGAGGCGCTCCGGGTCGCCATTGTCAATCACCGAAGCTGGCCCGAGGACTTTGATGCTCGGCTGGAGGCGGTGGTGCGAATCGGTGGAGAGCTGGCGGGGGCTCCGCCCGTGCCGGTCTCGAGCGAGTCATTCACCGAGACCGCTGTCGCACCGCCCGCTGGGGCGACCGAGAGCGGGGGCTCCATCACCACCATCAACAAGCCGCGTGTCGGGTTGATCCTGGCCAGCATCCCTCTGGAGCCACGGCACGGGGGCTGAGGTGATGCAGCGGATCGCGGCGCCGATGGTCGGGGGGATGGTAACCTCTACGGTACTTACCCTGCCGCAGGAAGACGTCTGGCCGGGTGATACTCTGGGCCTGGTCGAGGAGCCTGGGCAGTGGCTCGCGACTGGGACGCTCGCCGAAGGGGAGAGCCAGGAGATTCATCCCGACGATCCCGCCCAGGTGCGGCTGTCCGGTGATCAGCCCAGATCTATTCGGGGAAGCGTGGAGTGGGTTCATCACGCCGGTAATAGGTCGTCTACGGCCGAGGTCGCGGTGGATTTTCAGCATCCTGGGCCGGCGGAAGCAGTGGGCCCCTCCGCGGAGGTAATCGTAACGCCGAGTGGTCCGTCGGATTCGGTCCTCGCGGCCCCGAAATCGGCAATCGTCAGCCTGAGTGCTGGCTTGGCACTTTTCATCCCACAAGGCTCCGGAAAGTATGAGGTCCGGTTTGCGTACACTGGCCCTCGCACAGAAAACCTGGTGGTACTGCGAGACGGCGTTCAGGAGAGAACAGCCATCGTCTTGACCGGCCATGGCGCGCTGGTACGCGCAGCCAGGGTTTCGCTGGCGAGACGGGAGAGAGATCGGCGCTAAGCGCCTCGCTCACTGCCGGCTCCGCCACCAACGGCAAGCTGCGACGAGGGCCCAAACGGCCTCAACCGCACCGAATGGCCACGCCCCTTGCAAGAACCCGTAGATCGAGCCGAGGATGCAGGCTCCCGCGAACGCCAGTATGAACCACCTGCTCCGCGATTCCAGGGCGTAGGTGATCAGCATCGCGCACACCGCGAACAACCCGAATAGGGTCAGTCGGTCCATCGAGGCTCCATGCCTCAAGCGCAAGCCCTGCAGCGAATTCCGCTGTGGGGCTTCTTGCGTTCCCCTGCCCGACATATGGTCTCGGCGCAGCGCCCGGCTTCCCGCGCTGCTGCCTGCGTTCCCGTGGTCGTTTCTAAGGAAAGGCTAACGGCAGGCTCACTGGTCCCTCAGGCTCCCCGTGCAGACTTGGTGGTTGATGTTCCCACACGGGAGGTGGCACATGTCGGACGATCGCCGAATCGAGCAGATGAGCAGGCGCCGGTTCGTACACCTTACGGCAGCCTCTGCCGCCGTGGTAGCAACCGGGAGCCTTTCGCTCCTCGAAGCCTGTGACCGCAATGCTCCGGCCGGTCCCGACATTTCGCCAGGTTTGCTCGGGAGCGGCGCGGTCACCGGCAACCCGCTCCGGATCCCCCAGACGCTGTCGCCCCTGAACGCCACGCTGGTCCCCGCCCCCGCCACGGTGGATCTCGGCGGCGGGAGGTATTCGAGCGCTCGAGCGTACAATGGCGCGTTTCCCGGTCCGACGTTCAGGGCGTCGGTTGGCGATACGGTGAACGTCGGGCTTAGCAACGGCCTCACCCAGCCGACCACGATCCACTGGCACGGCATGATGGTTCCGACTGCCGAGGACGGACACCCGCGGGACGCAGTCGCGCCGGGTGGCAGCTACCAGTACCAGTACACCATCGCCCAGCGTGCCTGCCTCAACTGGTATCACCCGCATCCCCACATGCTCACCGGTGAGCAAGTCTGCCTGGGGCTCGCGGGCGGATTCATCATCAACGATGCGGAGGAGGCGCGGCTTGGCCTCCCATCCGGGCTCCCGTTTGAGGTCCCCCTGATCGTGCGCGATGCGATCCTGGACCGCGCTGGCAACCTCCAGTACACTCCGATGGGCGGGGTTTTCCTGGGCAATCTCCCGCTGGTCAACGGCACCCGGGATCCGTTTCTCGCGGTGGACCACGCAGTCTATCGCTTCCGCTTGCTCAACGGCGCCAACGCCCGGGTATTCGGGCTCACCCTCAGCAACGGGGTTGTCTTCAACCTCATCGGGAATGATGGTGGGTTGCTGGATGTGACGCGGCAACTGACGCAAGTCGACATCGCGCCCGGCGAGCGACTCGACCTCCTCGTGGACTTCCGAGGGATCCCCGCCGGCCAGAAGGTGGTGCTGAGGGACGTTTCGACCGGCTGGACAATACTGGAATTCCGAGTCACTCAGAGCACCCCGATCGCAGGTACAATTCCGACATCCCTCAGTACGATCCCCGGGCTGGCGAACCCGGCCGCGACTCGCGTGTTCAGCTTCGATGGGATGAACCGGATCAACGGGAAGGTCTACGACCTGAACCGGATCGACTTCCGGGTTCCGTTTGGTCAAACTGAGCTTTGGCGCTTCCGCACATCCGGTATGATGCCCATGCATGGGGGCGCACCCCACCCGGTGCATGTGCACGGGGCCTCCTTTCAGGTGCAGTCGCGCACCGGCGGCCGTGGCCAGGTGTTCCCGTGGGAGCGCGGCTGGAAGGACACCGTCCTGCTCGGGGGTGGCGAGACTATCGACGTGTTGGTCCGCTTCGACCGATTCAGAGGGATCTATCTCCTTCACTGCCACAAGCTGGAGCACGAGGACCGCGGGATGATGACTAACTTTGAGGTCGTTTGAGTTCCTCCTCTCCCGTCAGGGAGAGGGGGGCCCTAAAGGACTTCCTCGCTACGCTCGGTCGCAGGGGGTGAGGTCAGTATGACCGCGGGCCAGACAGGATCTGGCAGACCTGCCCGGGCTCTCCGGAACAGCCCTGAAGAGCCAGATGCAGGCGCACATCGAGCGAATGCAGCGGATGACGGTGATGCATCTGGGGATGATGAAGATGGGAAGGACGTTCAGCCGTGGCTGTGGCGATGGTGGATGTCAGGATAGTGCGGATGGGCGTGGATCAGTGGCTCATGAGTGTGGGCGTGGGTATGAGGCTCACTCGGCGGTTGGTCGGGGCTGTGGACATGTCGGTGGTGCTGGTCATGGCTGTGGGGGTGGCTGTGTGACAGGGGCTGGTGGGTGTGCTGGTGCAGGTGTCGCTCGGTGACGTGCAGCCAGACTCCC
>JBGPJS010000051.1:0-13386 GCA_041485505.1 Gemmatimonadota bacterium
ATTCCTCGACCTCCCGGGGGTAGATGTTCTCCCCACCACGGATGATCATGTCCTTGATCCGGCCAACGATTCGTAGGTACCCTTCCTCATCCATGATCGCCAGGTCGCCGGTGTGCATCCAGCGGGCGGGGTCGATCGCCTCCCGGGTGGCCGCCTCGTTACTCCAGTACCCCAGCATCACGCTGTACCCTCGGGTGCACTGCTCACCCGCGGTGCCGCGGGGGACGATGGCGCCGGTCGCGGGGTCCACGATCTTGATCTCGACATGGGGATGGGCGCGGCCGACCGTGTTGACCCGCTGTTCCACCGGGTCGTCCACCGCGGTCTGGGTCGAGACGGGGGAGGTCTCGGTCATCCCGCAGATGATGGTCACCTCGTTCATGTGCATGCGCGACTGAACCTTCTTCATGACCTCCGCCGGGCAGGGGGCCCCGCCCATCATCCCGGTGCGGAGGGTCGACAGGTCGAACTTCGCAAACCGGGGATGATCCAGCTCCGCGATGAACATCGTCGGCACGCCATAAAGCGAGGTGCAACGCTCGGCTTCGACCGTCCGCAACACCGCCGCCGGGTCGAACGACTCGCCGGGCACCACGATGCAGGCTCCGTGCGTGGTGCAGCCGAGGTTGCCCAGCACCATCCCAAAACAGTGATAGAACGGCACCGGGACACAGACCCGGTCCCGCTCGGTGTAGTGCACCCCTTCGCAGGTGAAGAAGGCGTTGTTGAGGATGTTGTGATGGGAGAGAGTGGCCCCCTTGGGGAAGCCGGTGGTGCCGGAGGTGTACTGAATATTGATGGGGTCGTCGAACTGGAGCGAGGCCTCGCGCGCGGCCAGCTCCTGCTCGCTCACCAGCTCCGCGCTGGTAAGCAGGGCGTCCCAGTCGCCGTCGAGAACCACGATGTCGCGAAGCCCGGGGCAACGCTCCCGGATTGGCGCCAGCAGAGCGACATAGTCGGTCTCGCGGAACCGGCGGGCCAGGGCCAGGAGGCTCACACCGGACTGGGTGAGGGCGTATTCCAGTTCTACGGCCTTGTAGGCGGGGTTGATGTTGACGAGGATGGCGCCGATTCGCGCCGTGGCGAACTGGAGCACGACCCACTCGAAGCGGTTGGGAGACCAGAGCCCCACCCGATCGCCTGACTGAACGCCCAGCGCGAGGAGCCCGCGAGCGGCGAGAGCGGTCTGATCCCAGAGTTGGCGATAGGTGGCGCGATAGTCCTGGTGCGGCACCACCAGCGCCTCACGGTCGCCGAAGCGCTCGACGGCACGGCGAAGATTCTCCCCGATCGTTTCGCCGATGAGGGGGACCGTACACGGACCGTGAGCGTAGGAGATCGCGGGCATCGGGGGATTCCGGATGAAACACAGAGGCACAGAGGGCACCGAGGTACTCGGACCCGCACCGAGGCCTGACGATGCAGCAAAGCGGTGAAGAGCGCAACCTCCGTCGCGGCCAACCACGACAGTTGTTCTTGGGGTGATCGGGGAGGGCTCCGTATCCTCCGTGTCCTCTGTGCCTCCGGGTTGAGCAGTTGCGAAGGGTCGTATTCGCAGGTGCTATGACGAGCAGCGGGCGGTGACCACGAGGGCCTGCATCGGGCTACGAAGCGGGTGATCACCAAAGGCGCTGCGCAGATCGTCCGCCACCGCGGCGATGATCGGCTCGACCGTGACCGTGGAACGCTCTCGGATGGCGGTGACGATCGGGTTCCCGGTTACCAATCCGATGGCGAACTCCCGGGCGGAGGGGCTCTTCGCCACCAGCGGAAGTACTTGGAGATCGACGGCCGTGAAACCATGCTCGGCCAGCAGACCGAGCAGCACTGCCGGTTGGTGGAGGCCGAACGGGACCTGGTAGAAATCTGGTGGGTTGTCGGCGAAGAACCGCCCGATAGTGTCGTTGGCGATCCTCCCGAAGGGATTGTGGGCCAGCGAATCCCAGACGTTGAAGGCGAAAAGGCCGCCAAGCGCGAGCACCCGCCGGGCCTCCCGGAAAGGAGCGGCCTTGTCGGGTACGAACATCAGACCGAACTGACAGACTAGGACGTCGAAGGAGTGGCCAGGGAATGGGAGGGCGGCCGCGTCGGCCTGTCGCCATAGGATCGGAGCCGCCGGATCGAACTTAGCGCGGGCGTACGCCAGCATCGGCTCGTTGAGATCGGTGGCCGTGAGGCGAGCGCCACGAGGAAGCCGCCGGCGCAGTTCGCCAGTGAGGATTCCGGTCCCACAGGCGAGCTCAAGAACGCGCTGGCCCCCGGTTCCGGCCGCCGCGGCCCGGGCCGCGAGGTCCTGCGCGTACGGCTCGAAGATGACTGGCCCGAGGTACCGGTCGTAAGCGGCTGGAATCGAGCCATCGAACCGGGTGTTGTCGTCCGGTGCCATCACGCCGACTCGCCCCGCGCGGCGGCGCTCACTGTCGCATCGCGTTCCCCGCGTCGAGGCCCGCCGGGAGGCTCTGCTTCACTGCTTCACCTCGGCCAGCACGGCGTTGAGGTCGTTGAACTTGACATCCTTGGGTTTGGACGGCATGAGCGGGAGCTCGATCTCGGAGACCGGACCCTTCACCAGGACCCGGACCCGGGCGACGCGCTTGTCTCCCAGATCAACCAGAACGGGCACGTACATCTGGAAGTCGTCCGCCACGTGTTCCTGGGTGACCTTGAGCTTCACCCGGTACTTGCCGCCCTCCGCTGGCGTGGTTTCGACCGCCACGTGGTAGGTGGGAATGTCGGTGCCGTAGACCCACTCATTGAAAAACCAGTCCATGCTGATGCCGGCGTGCTTCTCGACGATCCACTGGAAATCGGCGGTGGAGGCCCGCTTGCCAAGGAAGGTGGTGTAATAATCCCGCATCGTCTCGGTGAAGCGGTCCTCGTTCATGGTCTTGAGATCGATCAGGAGGAGACGGAGCATGTGGAGCACCCAGGCCCCCTTCTGGTAGATCAGAATGTTGTAGCCATTCTCATCCTTCCCGGTACTGGCGCGATATCCCATCGAGATCGGGCTGGGCTCATCCCGATGGTTGAAGATATTGGCTCGCCAGCGCTCCAGGACACCGAAGTACTTGTCGTTGTCCTTCCGTACCGTCTGGAGATACCAGAGCCCTGAGAAGTCAGCGAACCCCTCGCTCAACCACTGGTCGTGGTAGGTGGCGTAGTCCACGCCGATGCCCCACCACTGGTGCGCCACCTCATGGGCCCGGAAGACCTGGTCCTCGCCCTGCAAGTCGGTCTGCTGAAAGGTGGACCAGGAGAGGTGCACCAGGCCCGGGAAGGCCTCGCCGTAGAAGGCAGGAATCTCGGTGGCGTAGAACTGCTTGACCGGCACGTCGCCGAAAACTTTCTGGTAGAATTTCAAACTCTTGACGATGTCCTCACCCACGGTCTCCTTCATGTGTTTCTGCTGAACCAGCTCATGGGACGACTGGGCCAGCTGACGGTGGGCCGCCTCCGAAACCATCACGGTGACCGGAGGGACCCCTTCCTCCTTCACTTTGTAGTCCTCGAAGAGCCCGAGGTTGAAGGAGGCATTCCGGATCGGCCCGGACGTGACCCAATGGGTAGTGACGGTGCGGTCGGTGACGGTCGAGTCGAGCCGGTCGCCCACACTGGCGAGCAGGTATTGCTTCGGTGTGTGATAGGTGATGTCAAATGTGGCCAGGCTCCGCCCCTCGAGGGACCTGGGGTACCACTCGGTCGGTCCCTTCAGGAAGAAGAAATCGCCGTAGCGGTCGATCAGGTCCCCGTGATAGTAGAGCTGAAGCACCCGATTCTCGCCGGGCTGGAGCTGGTGGTCCAACCGGATCCAGACGAACCAGGCCTCGTGGCCCTTGAAGGCAGTGGCGGGCCCGCCGCCTTCCCAGCGCGCCGAGTCGATGTCGAGTTTGTAGAACAGGGAGAAAGGGACCCAGGGTCCAACGGGTTCGTCGGTGCCGATTTCGAGTCTGGCCCCGGCGACGAAGGCCAGATCACCGCTGCCGGTTTGGGGGAGTGAGGCATCGATCTTATAGCTTTTCACTTGAGCGTTTCGAATGCGCTCCCCGGTCGTCGCGGGATGGAATCGCAGTCCCTGCCTGGCGAATTGACAGACCACCTCCTCCTGGCGGGACCAACCCCGGCCAGCCACCCGGCTGGCGAGCTTGACCCCCTCGATCTCAAAGGGGTCCAGGATGAACATCAGCGGGGCGTGATTTTCCCGGTCGATATGGGCATAGAAGAGGTCGTTCGACTCGACGTTCAAGAGGGCGCTCATGAAGTCAGGGTCAAAGAACTTGCTCTTTTCGTCGCCCAGGTAATCGAGGTATTTCTTGACGTGGGAACCGAGTTCACCCGGAGTGTCACCGGGTCCAAACTTCAGCTGGCGGCCCAACTCCTGGAGTGTGGTGTCGGCGAAGAGGATGAAGAGCTCGGAAAACTCGGTATCGAGAGTCGGGGACTTCTCATACCGGGCCAGTCGGGCCTGCTCAGACTTGGTGGGTGGCGCAAAGGTGAGGCGCCCCTTGCCCTGGAAGAGGACCGCGACCGTTCGGCCCACCACCGGCGAGAGGAGGTACAGCTTGCCGCTCTCGAGCGTGAACTGCCCCACGTCACGCTTGAAGACGACGTGATGCACATCGGCTACCTGGTTCGGCACCGGCGCCAGGGCCCACAGCTCGGCAAAGGTATTCTCGTAGGAGGTGGCTGGAGTCTGAGCGGAGACCGCTGCGGCTCGGACCAAAATGCCCAGCAGGAAGAACGCGGCAGGTCCACCAGGGCTCGAGCGGATGGCTGTGGTACAGGTCGAGGCCACGGGGCTTTATCTCTCCTCTCGTCTCTCGTTTTTCATCCCTCTGGCACCTTCACCCGCCTAGCCGGGAGATGGAGCCGGCCAGGTTGACGCGGGCCTGCCACTCGAACCGCCGGATGAAGCGCCGGGTGCGGTAGATCGTGGGGCGGGCCAGCAAGCCTTCCAGGACCTTCTTCCGCGTGGTTCGGAACACGATCTCCGGGACGAAGGCGTACTCCCGGCGCACCTGAGTCTCGTACTCGTCGAATCGGGCGCGCTCGGCGCCGAGAATCGCGAGGTCGATGTCCGCGAGGAGGGCGGCGTCGCCTGGGGCAGGAGGGGCTTCGTGCCTGGTGGCGAGGATCAGGTCGCGCACCCGTCGCTGGACCGTGGCGCCGCCTCCGGCACCGGCGATGACCCGCTCGGCCCACTCCGCGCTGGCCTCCTCATTGTTCGCGTCCGCCGGATCATAGATCGCGTCGTGGAACCAGAGGGCGAGGGTCACTTCATCGGGATGCTGGGCGGAGGCCGCGGCCTGGTCGAAGTGTCCGAAACACTCGTGGAGGTGCTGCATGGTGTGATAGGCACGATGGGGCTGGCCGTATCGTGCCAGCAGCTGTTCCAGCAGACCCTCCGGCGGGGAAAGACCAAGCCCGGCCCAGGCCGCCCGCCAGCGTTCAAGGTCGGTCATTCATTGCGTCGCCCCGGGGGCCGGGATCGATCTGCAAGCCCATGATAAGTACGTCGTGGAAGCTACCCTCGTTGCGGATGCCGCGGGTCACCCGCCCCTCGTGACGGAAGCCGAGCTTCTCGTAGAGGGCGAGGGCGCGGGTGTTGTCGGTGCGCACATGGAGGTTGAGCTTCCGGAGCCCGGCCCCCTCGGCCCACCCGATGATTTGCCGCATCAGGTCCGAGGCGATGCCCATGCCCCACGACGCCTGCGCCACACTGATCCCGATCTCACCGAAGTGGCGGAGCCTCGGCTTTTTCCCGCCGTGGCAATCGGCGCCGGCGACGATCCGGCCGTCCACCTCCGCGATCAGGAAGAGGCTGTTTTCGCTCGACCGGGAGTCGGCGAGGTAGGCCCGCTCCTGCTCCAGATCCTTGTCGAATTCACCAACGCCGAAGGAGAGGAACGGAGACTCGGCGCTCACCCGATGGAGGTAGTCGAGCACGGCCCCGGCGTCGACTGCCTCGGCCTCGCGGATCCGAAGTTGGCTGCCGGTTGGGAGCGACCGGAGGAAGGCAGGACCAGAGTATGCCACGATCAACCGGCCTCGCAGAATGTCACCTGTAGTTCACCCCGAAGGCACCAAGGCCGCCAAGGGTGGTCTCCCACCTACTCCAGCGGAATCCGGCCCTTGTTCCGGGTCAGCCACTGGTCGAAGGTCTGCAGTGCGGGATTGAGGCCCCGGGCCACGTCGAGGCTGCGGGCGCCGCAGAAGACCGCCTCAAAGTCCCGATTGAACTGGAACATATTGCCGAGATCATCGGCCCCGGGGAAACCGAAACCGCGGTAGGCTTCGGGAGTGATGGCGTTGTAACGCACCGGCTGGCCCAGCGCCTTGGTGAGCGAGGCGGCCATCTGGGCGCCGGTCAGATGTTCGCCGGCGATCCCAACGGTCTTCCCGATCAAGTCCCGACTCCTCTTGAAGATGCCATAGGCGCACCGGCCGATGTCCTCGGCCGCCATTCCCGGCAGCTTCCTGTCGCCCATCGGCAGGGTGAATGCCAGCTTGCCGTCCGGCCCCTTCTTGGGGCCCATGCCAAAGTGGATCAGGTCGTCCCAGTAGAACGAAGTGAGCAGGAAGGTCGTCGGTATGCCAAGTTCCGTGAACACCTTGTCGGATTCACCCTTGGCATCGAAGTGCGGCACCTTGTACTTGCCCATCAGCGTGGGCATGCGCTCGTCGCTGAGCGGCACCCACTTGCGGGTGTCCTCGAGGGTGGACCAGATGACATGCTGGACCCCCGCGGCCTTGGCCGCGCGGGCCATGGCCTTGGCCTCGGCCATTTCCTTTTCCGGAGACATGTGGGCCCAGAAGAAGGTGACGCAAAACGCCCCGTAGGCGCCCGCAAAGGCCCGCTGGAGACTCGCTTCATCGTCGACGTCGGCCGCGACGATCTCGGCACCCAACGCGGCCAGCTCCTTCGCCTTGTCGGAGTTGACATCTCGGGTCAGCGCCCGGGCGGCGAAGCCGCCGCTCTTGTCGCCCAGGATGGCGCGGGCCAGACCGCCCCCCTGGGCACCGGTGGCTCCCACGACCGCGATGATCTTCTTGTCTGTCATGATGATTCTCCTGATCGGTTCAGGACGGCGCTGTGCGCCCGAGTTGGGCACCTACCATAGTACTGAGTTTTCGAGTTCCCGCTGCTGTATTCACACCATGTAGGACCTCACCGGGTTCTTCTCCAGGAGAATCGGCCGTTCGATACTGAACGGCGCGATGTTGCTCGAGGTGCGGCCCTCGATCGCCAACTCACTGAGGATCCGGCCGATTACGGATGCGAACTTGAAGGCGTGGCCGGCCCCGATGGCGACGCAGACGTTCTCGTGACCGGGAACCCGGTCGATCACGAAGTCACGATCGGGTGTGAGGGTATAGAGACAGGTCTTGGTGTAGAGCACCGGCCCCAACGCGGTCGGCAAGTAGCGCCGGGCCCAGCTCTCGACCCGATCGAAATTCTCCGGATCCGGCTCGAAGGTCCGAGTCTCGGCGGTGACCGGTTTGCCGCCGGCGTCCTGGGCGATCTTGGTGGCCTTCTCGCCGAAGACGGGGAAGCCGTAGTAGCACGGGTCGTCCATCCAGATCCAGACCGGGAATCGCCCTGGTTCGAAGTCCCTGAGATGCGGTGTGGCGTAGTAGGTCACCTGCTCCTGAGTGACTTCGAGCGGAAGCCCGAGACCGAGGTACCCGAGTGCGCCGTTGGACCAGGGACCTGCGGCGATGGCCAGGCGGCGGCACCGGAACGCAGTGCCGCCCGCCACAACCTCGACCTCTCCGGCGGTGGAGCGGACCGACGTAACCGGGCTGTGCTCCTTCAGTGTCGCGCCGTGCTCCCGGGCCATCCGCTGATGAGCGGCGTTGGCCCGCGCCGCCATCGCGATTCCGCTCTCACTTTGATAGAGGCCATGGATGTCGTTGGTCAGGCGGAATTGGGGCCAGCGCCGCATGATCTCGCCGGCGTCCAGCTGTTCGTATTCCACTCCGCAGGCCCGCATGCTCTCGGAGTAGGTGTCGAGTTGGATCGCGCCGTTGCGGGGGCCGAAGTCCAATCCCCCGGTCTTGAGAATGCAAGGCGTTTGCGCGTCCGCTTCGACCACGGCCCAGCTCTGATACGCCCGCTTGGCGAGCTCGACGTAGAAGGGGGTGTGGTAAGAGAGCCGGATGATGCGGGAGTGGTCCTGCGATTCCCCCCGGACGTGGCCCAGCTCGAACTGTTCCAGGCCCAGTACGTCACGACCGGCGGCCCGTGAGAGCCAGTAGGCGGCGGCGCTCCCAAGCCCGCCGAGCCCGAGGACGATGTATTCGTAGTCCCGCTTCATGGATTGGGCTCGATCCCCCACTCCCCGCCGCCTCCCGCGGATGGCGCGGCGCCCGCGGTTTCCGCGGTAAGCAGTTGCCGAAGCTGACCGCCGCTCCCAAGCCACCCGCCACAACTGCCTAACACGGAGGGCACGGAGCCTCCCAACCGCACCACCATCGGGTGCCGTTGTCGGCGCCGGAGCGTGTCAGGGAAGGGAACGATTCGCATGCTCCGCGCTATCCGTTGGTTTCCGCGGTAAGCAGTCACCGAGGCCTTCTCTGGCGAAGGCATCCCCTTGGATCATCCGTCTGGAGGAAGGCGATCGTTGATGTAGCGGCGGATATCGAGGCTCAGGTTTTCCATTGGCGCGTAGTAGCCGTGCTGGAAGACTCGCGAGCCCATGCCGCGCTGCACCGACTCGCAGATGACCCAGTCCTGGCGGTTGGTGATGTCCCAGAAATCCACGGCGTCCATGGGGTCGAAGCCCGGTCTCTGAATCTCATCCGGATGAAAGAGGAAATCACAGATCACCGTGGTGCGCGACGGTCCCGCCGGCCAGAGGGAGAACGCCGCCGCGTGCTCGGCGCTGAGGCTGAGCATGAAGTTGGGATATATCAGCTCGCCCTTGTGCCGAGTCAGCTCGTCCTGGTTGAGCCCCGCGAAGGGCTTGCGATTGGTGGTCCCGCTGAAGGTGAAGGTCCAGGCTCCCTCCCTGTGAGGCACGCCGCGCTCCCAGTCGAGGTCCATGCCGCCCCGTTGTTTGAAGGCGGGAACCACCTTGCACAACTCCGGATGCACCGGTCCGCAGTGGTAGCACTCGTTGTAGTTCTCGAGGAGGACCTTCCAGTTGGCCGCGACGTCATAGCTGATCCGGCGAGCCGTGCGGAGTTCCATGAAGGGGTAGCGCTGGATCCGCTCGGGGGCGCCACCTAGTTGATCCACCAGGGGTCGGGCGGGGTCGCCGGGCCCCTTGGGGGTCAGGTTGACGAAGATGAACCCGCCCCAGGTCTCGAGCCCCACCGGGTGGAGCGGCAGGTCCTCTTTGCAGAAACCAGCGCTGTCATCGAGGAAGGGAGCGGTCCGCAGCGCGCCGTCCAGAGTATAGGTCCAGGAGTGATAAGGGCAGCGGATGCCGCTGGGGAAGTTTCCCCGTCCCTTGGCCCTCGGTTTGGGATCAACCCCCAGTACCAATTGCGATCCCCGGTGCCGGCAGAGGTTGTAATGCGCCTTGAGCTCGTTCTCCCGGGTGCGGACGAGGAGAAGACTCTCGCCGGCCACCTCGAGGAGGAGATAGTCTCCGGGATTTGGCACTTCCTCTTCCCGGCCGACGCAGAGCCACTCCCGGCAGAAGATTCGCTCCTTCTCCTGTTGGAAGACGGCCTCCGACAGGTAACTGTCCCGCGGCAGCGTCGGTTCCAGTCCGGCGCGTGCGGGATCGGTACCCTGCTTCATGTTGCGTCTCCGCGGGAGGACTATGGAAGACGATGCCTGGTCATCAATCTGCGGGACGGGGCGACGGGGGTCAATTCGGAGCGACCGCCATCCGCCGCTGGTGCTCGGTGATCCGGCGCGCCACCTCGGACCACGCCTGTTCGACGGCGACGCTGTCCGCGAGCTCGTTGGGGTGCGAGTCCAGCCCGTTGACCCTCAGCTGCTCGGCGGAATAGGCATCGAACGCGTGTTCCAGCGAAACCACGGGCAGGCCGCGACTGGAGGCCGCCTCGACGAACCGGTGATAGTGCTTCTGCAGCGGCGGTGCGCCAGGCAGGGAGTTATCGAAGGGGACGATTGCCACCGTCGCGCCGGCCTCTTCGGCAATCGCCACGAATCGCGCCACGTCGGCGAGATGGGTCTGGAGGAGACCATCGTCGTTGTAAACGCTCCCCGGCCCGCTGCCTTTAACGCGGAAAAAGATGCGCCGGGCCCGGACGTAGAATTCCTGAAAGGCATAGGAATTGTTAAACAGCAATCGGAGTAGACTCAGCCGCCCCACCAGAGTGCTGGGGTTCCCGGCGACGGCTTCCCCGCCGCTGGAGTGGAGATAGTCCGCATCGTTGAAGACATAGAGTAAGATCACCAGGTCGGGATGGTAAGGCAGCATCTGCTGGAGAAAACGGATCTCATCGAGCGTGTTGCTGTTGGGCCGGGAGGCATTGATGCCCTCCCATACCTCACCGGTGGCCTCGGAGAGCCGGCGCGCCATCCGTTCCCCGACGCGGTCCTCCGGCCGCTCAATTCCCATGCCGAACCCATAGGAGTCTCCCACCAGCAACAGCCGTCGGGTGCCCGTCGTCGCCGCCAGTGGGTGTTCGCGGTCTCGGAACCCTTCCCGATTGAGGGATGCGTAGCGTCGCTCCCAGGCCGTCGTAGAGTAGGTCGGGAACCCTTGGATGGATGGCGCCAGAATGGTCTTGGCTCGGGAGACGGTCTCCACCACGAGCAATCCCAGCATCAGGGCGCAGACCGACAGGACGGGGTTGGTCCATTTCCCACTGCGGGTCACCGCGAGGACAGCGCCTGTTATGCCGAGCACCAGCAAGACCACACCGTTCAGGGCGGCGGCGAGCGGCATGCTCGATCCAAACAGGTTCAGATCCAGCAGCTTGTCTGCGTGTTCGGGCAGATCGATCGCGTCGAGCAGATAGGCCAGTCCCCAGAGCGCCGCGGCCATCTCGATGGCCACCACACCCCAACCAGCGGGCGGGAAAGGCTCGGGACCACTCGGGCGGCGGCGCCAGGCGCGCCGAATCGAAAGGACGCCCACTGCGGCAACGGCGAGCAGAACGGCGGCGTAGGGATACGACCAGCGGCCAAGGATGGGGCGGGAGCTGTACGACCGGTAGGTTGCGAGGCCGCACCAGAGGCAGATGGTTCCAACAACGTTGCCCAGGCGCCACCGAAAGAAGCGACTGGAGCCCAATGACAGAGTTGGCGGTTGGTCCAAGATCACGGCTCTCCACCTTCGCTCATAGCAGTCCATCCAGAGAGCGGGTCCTGAAGGCCTCAAACCGGTGCTCGGAGGAGCGCCAGTACCAATAGTCCGTCGCGGGGGCGGAAGCGAGCTCACCGGCGCAACAGCGGGCTCGGCAGAAGATTGGCTCCTTTTCCTGTGCCTGAATTGTATCGGCGTGGTGGCGAGCGGGCGGAAGGGTGGGTTCGAGCAGCATGGGCGAATCTACAACGGCCGGTGGAGGAAAGGGAGAAGAAACCGCTAACCGGCTCAGGCAGGGGAGCGCAGATGGCGGTGCACCGCCTCCGCGAGTGTTCGCATGAAGTACGGTTTCTCAACGACTTCGCGGATCCCCAGCTGCCTGAGCCGGTCCGGCTCCAAGGAACCGCTGTATCCCGAAGTGAGCAGCACCGGGAGCTCCGGGCGGCGCGCGAGAAGCCTGGCGGCGAGGTCGAGGCCAGTCATGTTTGGCATGGTGAGGTCGGACAGCACCAGGTCGAACACCTCGGGCCGCGACTGAAAGTCGGCGAGCGCCTCCATTGACCCGTTGTGTGCAGTGACCCGGTAGCCGAGCCGCTGCAGGATCTGGCTGGCGATCCTGACCACCGGGGGCTCGTCGTCAACCACCAGGACGTGCTCCCCGCGCCCCCGCGGAATCGGATGCCCTTCCGCGGCCTCCGGAGCCGAGGGGCCCTGAACGATCGGGAAGTAGAGACTGAACAACGAGCCCTGACCGGGCCGGCTCTCGACCGTGACTGCGCCGTCGTGGCTCCGCATGATCCCATCCACCACGGCAAGTCCGAGTCCGGTGCCCTCGCCGGGTGACTTGGTCGTGAAGAAAGGATCGAAGATGCGTTCGAGGGTCGGCGCATCCATGCCCTTTCCCGAGTCTCGCACCGTGAGCCGAGCATGGACACCGGGACGAAGGCCCGGGTGCGCACCTGCGAACGAGTCTTCTACTACCATCGTCTCATACCCCAGCTCGAGCACGCCACGCCGGTCGGCCATCGCGTGGGCGGCGTTAGTGCACAGGTTGACGACGGCCTGGTGGACCTGAGTCGGATCGGCCAGGACCACGGCGCTTTCGTCCGGGATTGTGGTGCGGATCTCGATGGTCGTCGGCAGGGTGGGACGCAACAGCTTGAGCGCTTCGAGTACCACCGGTGGCAGGGCGATGAGGCGTCGCTCCTGTTCCCGCCTCCGGCCGAAGGTCAGAATCTGCTGGACCAGGCCCCGGGCCCGTTTGGAGGCACTGAGGATCCCTGCCACCCTCTCTTGACTCGGGTTCTGCGGGGAAAGTTCGTGGGCCAGGAGCTCGGCATGCCCGATGACCGCGGCCAGGATGTTGTTGAAGTCGTGGGCAATTCCACCAGCCAGTGTGCCGATCGCCTCCATCTTGTGCGCCTGCCGGAGCTGAGTCTCCAACAGCTGGCGGGCCTCTTCCACCTCGTGCTGTTCCGTGATGTCCTGCACCGTCCCGGCCGTGCGGGTGGGCCTTCCCTCGTGGTCATAGAACGTTTCCGCCCGCTCGTGCACCCACTTCACGGTGCCGCCGGGCATGAGTAATCGGTGGACCACATCGTAGGGGGAGTGCTGTTGGACCGACTCGGTATACGCGCGATGGACCCGCTCCCGGTCCTCGGGATGCACCACGGCCAGAAAGGCCTCATAGGTGGCGCCGAATCCCTGGCGGTCCAGTTCGAAAATGTGGTAGTGCTCGTCGGACCAGATAAGGCCCTCGGTCTGGAGATCCAGTTCCCAGCTCCCGATGTGCGCGATGTGCTGGGCCTCGACCAGCCTCACCTGGCTTGCTTTGAGCGCGGCCTCCGCCCGCATCCGGTCAGTGACGTCCACCATGACACCGTCGAGCCAAAGCGGGGTACCGTCCGGGGCGTAGGTGGCGCGGCCCTGTTCCTGAACCCAGCGGATGTCACCGCCGGCATGACGAATCCGGTAGCGCACTTCGAACGAGCGGTGCTCCTCAACCGCCCGATCGGCCGATTCCTCCACGGCGGGCCGGTCCTCCGGCAGGATCAGATCGCCGAAGGCGACGGCGTCAGGTCCCACAAACACCTCCGGCCCCTGGCCGGTCAGCGAACGGACTCCCTCCGAGAGAACGAGGTCGCGATAGGGGAACCGG
>JBGPJS010000052.1:0-12854 GCA_041485505.1 Gemmatimonadota bacterium
ACACCCCCGGCAGCGCCCCGATGATCCATACGACCCCCGCCGCGATCCACCCTTGCGACCGACTCACCTTCCCCGTGACCGACAGCCCAATGGCCAAGAGCGCCGTCACCCACAGGGTGAAGAGATCCACTCGGCTCAGGATCACGACCAGCAACGGCGACGCGGTCGAAACATCGAGGAACCGGGAGAAGCCGAGCTTGAGGCTGTTGGCTCCGGTGAGGGAGTCTTCGGGAAGCACCAGCACCTGGAGCGCGTTGAGGACCGACTCGAGGACGCGCGGAAAGTAGGAATAGACCCCCACCATGAGGGCGGCGCCCACTTCCTGTTTGGCTTCCACGAACTTCCCCGCCAACCAGAGCACGAAGCCGATCAGTGGAGGGCCGATCAGCATCCACCCGATCACTCCGACGCCGGCCCATTGGTGCATGAAGCCGCGAGACTTCTCCATCATTTCAGGCGTGATCTGCGGATTGGCCTTCATGGCTGTGGCCATGCCCCGGTTGAACTCGGCGTCGAAGATCGGTTCCATCGCCGAACGGGTCGAGTAGAAGATGATGCTGACGGCGACAGCGAGAACAATGAGTGGCAGAAAGACAACCGGATCCTCCTTCCGCCGTGCGAAGACCTGGGTGGGGCTATAGAAGATCTCGAGGAAGTCGGACCAGACGGAGGCCGATTGGTCAGGAGGGGCGGAGGGAAGCGTCATGGGAATCGCCGGGGGGAAGCGGGAAGAGAAGGAAGGCTGGCGGTGGAAGAAACCTAGTGACGGGGTTGCCGGATTCAATCGGGTACGCCCTTCACGGCGCCGTCGGTGGTCCAGGACTCACGATATCGGATTGCCCGCTCATTCAGCCGAAAGTCATGCGGAAATCCCTTTGATCCTGCGAAATGCCAGTCACTTCCCGAGTGCCGACCTGGGAGTGTGGCCCCTGGCGGTCGTCTTGTGACGCTTCCGTGACGTTAGGCTCGGTTCTTGCCGCTTGGGGTCGGCCGACCGTTGCCCGCCAGATCACGGCACCACGGCAGGAGGCAGCCCGTGCGAATTCTCATCGTCGAAGATTCGGCGCTCGTTCAGAAGATGTACGGGATGGTGTTCCCGCCCCGGGACCACACCATGGAACGCGCGGCCAATGGCCGGGAGGCCCTGGTGCGACTCGAGGGCTCCTCCCAGCCGTTCGATCTGATCCTGCTCGACCTCCGGATGCCGGACATGAACGGCGTGGAGTTTATCACGGAGGTCAGGAAGCGGGGGGGCGCAATCAGCAAGGTCCCCATCGTCCTGACCACGGCCGAGCCTGAAGAGTCCGAACTCATGCAGGAGGCCCGGAGGCTTGGCGTCGCCGCCATTGTCCGCAAGCCCTGGAAGCCCCAGGAACTGCGCGAGGCTGTCCAAAGCCTGGTTTGAAAGGATCTCCGATGCCTCGCCCCGGCGCCTTCCTTGTGGTGGACGATTCCAAGCTTCATCACCAGATGTACAATCTGATCTTCACCCGCGGGTCCCTCATCGGGAGCACGGTCCACCACGCCTTCAACGGACGGGAAGGCTACTCGCTCTTCGTGACCCACCCGGAGCTGACGATGGTCTTCCTGGACCTGAACATGCCTGAGATGAACGGGCTGGAGTTTCTCGAACGGCGCCGGGCGGAGCAGCTGCACCCGCAAATCCCCATCGTAATGGTGACCACGGAAGGCAGCGCCGATGACGAGGCTCGCGGGCGGGCCGCGGGTGCCTGGGATTATCTCCGCAAGCCGTTTACGCCCCCCGACGTCGAGCGACTAGTCGAACACGCCCTGGCTCGGGCCGCCGCCCCGTCGTGAAATGGGGGCCGACGAGAACGCCTTTGCCGCCCTGATTCAGGACTACGTCGCCGAATGTCTCCCGCCGGCGGAGGCCGTGGCCGACGCCTTCGTCGCACTCGAGCGGAAGTGGGAGGCTGGGGACCCGGCGGAAGAGATCTTGGGCCAGCTCAAGGGCACGCTCCACACCATCAAGGGGAATTCGGCCATGATGGGCCTGACGCCGATCCAGGCGCTGGCCCATGCGCTGGAGGATCTC
Source organism: Gemmatimonadota bacterium (assembly GCA_041485505.1). Classification (GTDB taxonomy): domain Bacteria; phylum Gemmatimonadota; class Gemmatimonadetes; order Gemmatimonadales; family GWC2-71-9; genus JBDUEA01. The sequence goes on from JBGPJS010000052.1 coordinate 2,057, forward strand.
CACGGGCTGCTCACCCGCGTCCCTGACCTGCGGATTCAGGCCGCACCACTCCTGGTGGAGGGTGGTGGCCTGCTGGTGCAGATGGTGCGCGGCGCGGCGAGCGGACTGGCCACGGCGGAGGCCGTCGATCCGTACCTCGAAGAGGTCCGGCGCTTTCAGGCGGATTCAGCCCAACCCACGAGCAATCGAAGCGAGTCGGGTCCCTCGCTGGAAGAAGTCGACCGGCGCCGCGCCGAGCGGCGTGCCTCTGACCGGTCCGGTGGCGAGGCGATGGACACGGTTCGGGTCGAGGCGCGGCGGCTGGACGCGTTGCTCGAGATCTTTGGCGAGACGATGATCGCGCATTCGGCCTTAGCGGAGGTGCGCCAGCGCCTCATCGCTGAAGTCCGGGGGGCGCCCGCCCTCGAGGACCTGGATCGGTCGGTGGTCCAGCTCGAGAAGAGCCTGCGGCACCTGGAGCGGGCGCTGATGGAGACTCGACTGTTTCCCATCGCGTCGGTCTTCGGACGCTTCGGTCGCCTGCTGCGCGACGTCGCCCACTCCGAGGGGAAGCGGGTCCGATTGGAGACTGCGGGCGGGGAGACCCGGCTCGACAAGACCATCATTGATCGGCTGGGGGAGCCCCTGATCCACCTGGTCACCAACGCGGTGATCCATGGGATCGAGCCCGCCGCCGAGCGAGAACGTCAGGGGAAACCGGCCGAGGCCTGTGTGACCCTCTCCGCCGCGCCGCGCTCCGACCGGGTCATCGTCACGGTGCATGACGACGGACGCGGTCTCGATCCCGACCGGATTCTCGCGAAAGCCCGGGCCCTGGGCATGACCGTGACGCCGACCTCGGCGGAAGAGATTTTCTCCCTGGCCTTCCTGTCGGGGCTCTCGACCGCAGAGCGGGTCTCCTCGCTCTCCGGTCGCGGCGTGGGTCTTGATGTCGTGGCCAACGCCATCAGGGCCCTGGGAGGGAGCGTGGCCGTCGCCAGTACGGCGGGGCAGGGGACGACGTTCACCCTTACGCTGCCGCTCACCGTCGTCGTGGTGCGGGCGCTGATCGTGACCGTCGGGGGTGAACGCTACGCCGTGCCGCTCCACGATGTGGCGGAGACGATCCGGATCGTTCCCGAGTCGATTCACGAAATCGACGGACGGAGCATGCTGCTCTGGCGCGGCGAGCTGATCCCGGTCTCCGACGCGGCGGCGTTGGTCGGCCGGGGAAACAGCGGCGAGACCGCCCGCCGCTATTGCGTGGTGGTGCAGTCCTCGGCCAAGCGCCACGGCCTGCTGGTCGATCGGCTGCTGGGTCGGCAGGACATCGTCGCGAAGCCGCTGGACCCCTCACTGGGCCGTCCCCCGATCGTCTCCGGTGCCACGATCCTCGGTGATGGCCGGGTGGCCTGCATCCTGGATACTGCCCGCCTCGCCGAGCCGTTGCTATTCGCGGCTGCGCTCGGCGCCAAGACAGTGACTGCCGGAGGTTTGGCATGACGAGGAAGGGTTCCCCCCGCGAGCGCCCCCGTCCAGCGCCCGAGCCGGCGCCGGCATCCGGGACCTCCGCCATTGCGGCGGCGGTGTCGGTGGTGCCGGCCGGGCGCGAAAGCCTGCTGGGGTTCGCCGACGCGGTGGGGCGGCTGGCGGAGGCGGCGCCTGCGGCGGCACCCACCCAGGAGCTCCACCTGGTCTCCTTCCAACTGGACCGCGAGGCGTTCGGGATCCCGATCACGAAGGTCCGCGAAATCATTCGCGTCACCGACATCACCCGGGTGCCGCAGGCACCACCGCACATTCGGGGGGTCACCAACCTACGTGGCCGCATTCTCCCGGTGGTCGAGCTCCGGACCCGGCTGGGGCTGTCGCCCGCGGTGGTCAGTGCCCGCTCCCGCATCGTGGTCGTCGAGGCGCACGGGCGGATTCTCGGCATCCTGGTGGATGCCGTGCTTCGGGTTGTAAAGGTGCCCGCAACCGCGGTGGCCCCTCCGCCGGAGGAAATCATCACGGCCCGAACTGATTTCATCACCGGCGTGGCCAAGCTTCAGAGCGAGCTGCTGATTCTGCTTGACCTCGAAGCCGCGCTGCTGGTACAGGACAGTGGGACCGCCGGAGCGCCGGCGGCTCAGACATCATAGGCGCATCCCGTAAGACCCCGGAGGCGAGAGGCTCATGAACGAGCGGATCATGCAGGTGATCAGGGACTGGAACATACGGCGGAAGATCGTCACCGGCTTCCTGGCCGTGCTGCTCGTCACCAGCGCGATGGGCTGGTTCGCGATCCACCGGCTCGACGCGATGCACAACGCCCTAAGCCAGGGTGAGGCCTTAGCAGGCATCGAGTCGCTCTACGACAGTTCCCGTCTCTGGATCATCGTCTTCCTGGTGGCCGCCGTGGCGGTGGGCCTGCTGCTGGCGCTTTTCCTGGCCCGCCTGATCGCCGATCCACTGACGCAACTCGGCATCGCCGCCGAGGAAGTGTCCAAGGGCAACTTGACCATCGAGGTCCGCAGCCGCTCGCGCGACGAAATCGGCTGGGTCGAGCACTCCATGCGGACCATGGTCAAGAACCTGCGCCAGATCGTGGGACAGATCACCACCTCCTCGAGAACGGTGGCGACCTCCGCGGAAGAGATCTCCGCCTCCTCCTCCCAGATGGCCAAGGGAGCGGAGAGCCAGTCCAGCTCCACCGAGGAGACCTCCTCCACCATGGTCGAGATGGCCGCCCAGATGCAGGCGCTGACCAAGAACGCGGAGGCGCTGGCGGCCAACGTCGATGAAACCTCCGCCTCCATCCAGGAGATGAGCACCGTGCTGGGGCAGACCGCCCAGAACGGCGAGGTTCTCCTCGAGACGGTCGAGAAGGCGACCGGTACCCTGACCCAGATGATCACCAACGTCGGTTCGATCGCGACGCGGGTGCATCAGGTGGACGAGGTCTCCAAGGCATCGGTGGCGGACGCACGGACCCGGGGGGCCCGGCTCCAGGAGTCGATCGGCGCCATCGGCGAGCGCTCGCAGGAGATCGGCAAAATCATCAAGGTGATCGAGGACATCGCGGACCAGACGAACCTCCTGGCCCTCAATGCCACCATCGAGGCGGCGCGCGCCGGTGACGCCGGCCGTGGGTTCGCGGTCGTGGCCGACGAAGTACGGCGGCTGGCGGAACGTTCGGTGGGGGCCACCCAGGAGATCAGCGCCGTGATCGAGACGGTCCAGAAGGACACCCGGGCCGCAGTCACCCTGATGGAGGAAGTGCTGGGGGGAATCATCGGCTCCATCGACCAGACCTCTCGTCTGGTGGGCGAGGCCGCCCGCGCCACCGAGGATCAGGCCGCGGATGCCCGGGAGGTGCTGCAGGTAGCGGGCAACATGTCGAACCTGGCGCGACAAATCGCCAGCGCGGTGAAGGAGAACGCGATCGGCGCCCGGGAGATCACCCAAGCCGCGCAGAAGATGAACCGGCTGACCCACCAGATGTCCGAAGCCGTCGTCGAGCAAAAGCGGGGAGGGGACATGGTGGTCAAGGCCGTCGAATCGATCGCCTTGGTGTCGCGCCAGAACCTGGTCGCCGTGGAACAGATGAGTGCCGCATCCAAGAACCTCGCGGGCGAGTCCGAGTTGCTCAAGAAGCAGGTTGAGACCTTTCAGGCATGATGGTCGAAACTCCATCCACGATCCTGGCGCGCCTCCAGTCGCTTTCGGGGCCGGCGCACGCGACCCAGCGAGCCTCCACGATTCTGACTTCGCTCGAGTCGGAGAGTCTACGAGTGCGGGAGGCGGCTATCGGGTGGGCGGCCCGGTGGCTCGAACCGGCGACGCTGACCGACCTGGTCGCGCATGACGAGAACGCCACTCTGCGCAACGCCGCGCTGTCCGCGCTCGCCCGGCAGGGTCACTATGCCGTGACCCACCTGCAGAAGATGTTGCAGGAGAAAAACCCCGAGGTCGTGATGTTCGCCGCGCAGGTGCTAGCACAGATCGGCTCGCCGGAAAGTGTTCCAGCGCTCCTGCCCCTGGTGAGACACGCGGATGCGAACGTCGCCCAGGTGGCCATCGGCGCCCTGGGGAGGGTCCGGGCGGTCGAGGCGGTTCCCGCGCTCCTTGAGCTGCTGCACGCCGACCTCTGGCTCCAGCTTGCCGCGGTCGAGGCGCTGGGAGATATCGGCGAGGTCCGGGCGGAGCCCGCCCTTCTGGCCCTGGTGCCGGCCAGCGAAGTGACCGTGCCGGCCCTGCAGGCCCTGGCCCGACTAGGCGGCCCGGTAACTCTCGAGAGGGTACTGGGGCATCTCCAACTGGCCGAGCTGGCGGATCTGCGAGAGCCGATGTTGCTGACGGCCGGGGCCATCCTGGAACGACATCCCAGCGGCCAAGGCATGCCCGACCAATTCGGGTCGGCGGTGGACGCGGATCGGTCGTCAATGGGCCTCTGGCGCTACCTCGCCGGGGTGCTCCAGGGGGCAATCGAGAGCCCCGAGCCCGCCGCACCGCTCGTGCGCGACGACCGTGCCCAGGCCCGCGGCGGGGGCCCCCTGGTCCAGGCGGGAGGCACCCTGGCGATCGCGGCCGGGATCGTGTCGCTCTATCCGGATGTGATGATCTGGGCCTCGGAACCGGCCGGGGCCGCGTGGGTCGAGCCCCTGTGTCAGCGCCACCCCGAGGCCCTCGATGCGTCGCTCTTGGCGTTGCTCGGGCACCTCGACCCGAGAGTGCGCCGCGGCGCGCTCCTGGCCGGCGCTTTCCGGCGGGACCATCTTCCGCTCCTCAGGTCCGCGCTCGGCGATCCGGAGGCCGAGGTGCGGGCGGCCGCCTGCTGGGCGCTGGCCGATCTGGTTGATCCCGACTCCATCGAGCCCTTGCTCGAGCTTCTCCACCAGGGGGGAACCGAAGAGCGGACTGGGGCCATCGCGGCGCTGGGCCGTCTGCCCGGCGAGGCTCTGAAGAATCTGGAGCCGTGCCTGAGCCCGGCCGCTTCGACCGAAGAGATCCTCGCCGCGCTGGAGGTGGCAGAACGCTCCGGCTCACGGCTGTTCGATGCCCGCGTCTGGGAGCTGCTCAAGTCGCCCACGGCGTCGATCCGCCGCGCCGCGCTCAAGGTGGTCGGCGCCATCGAGGACTCTCACGCCGAGGTGGCGCTGCTTCGCGCGCTGGCCGACCGCGATCAGGGAATTCAGGTTGAGGCACTGAGCCTGCTGGTCCGGCGCGGAGGGGACCGAGTCACCCGGACCTTGCTCGCGCTGCTCTCCACGGGAGATAGCCTGCGCTACCACGTGATTCGGGCACTGGGTCGCCTGCACGCAGCTGAAGCCGCCCCCATGCTCGAGTCGTTGCTGGCAACGAGCGCGGCGCACGAGCGGATCGAGATCATTTCCGCACTGGTCCGCATCGGGCCTCCGGGTATCATGCCCCTGCTTCGGGAGCGGCTCGCCGAGCGCGACCCAGATATCCGTCGCGCCGCCGCGCTGGGAGTCTCCGAACTGGCTCGCTCCGACGATCTCTCGCTCCTGCTCCAGCTGGCGCAGGACCCCGATTGGTATCTCCGTCACGAGGCGGCACGGGGCCTGGGGAAGCTCAAGCTCCCCGCCTGCCGAGATCCTCTCCTCGAACTGGTGCGCGACCTCGAGCCGGTGGTGGCCCAGGCCGCGCGCCGGGCGCTGGAGGAATCACAGGGAGGATCCAGGTCCGCCCGGCCATGAACCAGCTCGAGGACTCGCAGGCGAAGCTCCTCGCCGAAGTGATCGAGGGTCGATTCGGACTGGCATTCAGCGGGGTGCGCCGGGATATCCTCGCATCGAGACTGGAAACCCGGCTCCGGGCGCTCCATCTGCCGGACTTCCTGGAGTACTACCACTACCTCCGGGCCCACCCCGACCGGGAGGCCGAATTCGCCGAGCTGGCACGTCGGCTGACCAACAACGAAACCTATTTCTTCCGGGAGCCTCAGCACTTCGAGGTCATCACTCGGCAGGTACTGCCCAGGCGCAACCTGGTCCGGGGAGGACCCCCACTTCGGGTGCTGTCCGCCGGCTGTTCCTCAGGAGAAGAGCCGTACTCTCTGGTGATCGCGCTGCAGAACGCGGGTCTGGAACTGGCCGGGATCCCCTGGGAAATCGACGCCTGCGACCTGAATCGGGACCGTCTCGCGCAGGCCCGCGAGGGTATTTACGAGCCCAATTCACTTCGAACCTGCGACGAAGAGACGCGACGCCGGTATTTCACCGAGGCGGAGGGGCGATTTACTCTGCGGCCGCGGCACCGGAAGGGGGTCAATTTCTTCGAGGCCAACCTTTCGAATTCGATGACCGGCCTGGGGTGGCCGATCTACGATGCCATCCTGTGTCGCAATGTCCTCATCTACTTCAGCGAGGAGACCTTCTTCACGGTGATCGCGCGCTTTGCCCGCGCCCTGGCACCCGGCGGGTACCTCCTCCTCGGCCACTCGGAATCGTTGATCGACAAGGTTCCCCAGTTCGTGCCCGAACTGGCCGAAGGAGTGATGGTCTATCGGCGGGTCGAGGCCGAGTGATGGTGCGAGTCTTTGTGGTAGACGACTCGGCGTTCGTTCGAAAGGCGTTGACCAGGGTGCTCTCCGCCCAGTCCGGGATCACGGTGGTGGGGGAAGCCGCCAGTGGAGCCGAGGCGATCGAAAAGATCCCCGCGGCGGAGCCGGACGTGGTGACCTTGGATGTCGCCATGGCGGGCCTCGACGGACTCGGTACACTGCGCGCACTCCTCGCGTGGCGTCGGTCACTCCCGGTCATCATGCTCTCGGCCCACACCCGAGAGGGGGCGGAGGCCACGCTGGATGCGCTCGCGATCGGCGCCGTAGACTTCATCGACAAGACGGGATTCAGTCGCATGGATCTCGATGGTCTGGGGCGAGAGTTGATCGACCGGATCCTGCTGTGGGGCTCGAAAAGCGCTCCCCACCACCCCGCCCCTGCGGCGGGCCCCGTACCGGATGCCATCCCTCCTCTGATCGACGTCTCCCACTGCGAATTGTGCGTGATTGGGGCATCGACCGGCGGGCCGCCCGCCCTTCAGGCGATCCTGGAACGGCTTCCCAGGCGCTTCCCCCTCCCAATCGCCATTGTGCAGCACATGCCCGTCGGATTCACCCGCCCCTTCGCCGAGCGCTTGGATTCGCTCTGTCACCTGCAGGTCACCGAGGCCTCCGACGGGGACCGCCTCGAAGCCGGGAAGGTCCTTATCGCCCCGGCGGGGGAGCACCTGCGTTTCTCGCGCAACCTGACGGCCAGGCTCTCGACGGAACCAGCCTCGGCCCGCCATATCCCCAGTGTCGATGTACTGATGAAGTCCGCCGGCGAGGTGCGACCGGGTCGGGTCCTTGGAGTACTGCTGACAGGCATGGGAGAAGACGGGGCGGAGGGAATGAGCCTGATCCGGGCCCAAGGCGGAGTGACGCTGGCCGAGAGTGAAGGGAGTTGCGCGGTCTTCGGTATGCCGCGGGCGGCGCAGCTCCGGGGTGGGGTGGATCTGATGCTCCATCTGAAGGAGATCGCGGAATTTCTCGCGAGCCTGGGCAGTTAGGCGGTTGGGCAGTTCGGCAGTTCGGTAGAGCCGCCCGGAGGCTGCCACCACCTCTCTTGCGAGCCCCGAATCGTCTTTCGCCACTCGGACCGCCTGACCGACTATAGACCGTTTCCCCGCAGCATCAACAGCGCCACGCTGAAGTAGATCACCAATCCCGTGACATCCACCAGCGTCGCCACGAAAGGTGCGGAGGCGCTGGCGGGGTCGAAACCGATGCGCCGCAGCACGAAAGGCAGCATGGACCCGGTGAGGGAGCCGAACAGCACGACACCCACCAGCGAGAGCGCGATAGTCGAGCCCACCAGGAGGTAGTGCTCCCCGTAGTTGTAGAAGCCCAGCAATTGCCAGAGGACGATACGAACCAAACCGATCGAGCCGAGTATGGCGCCAAGAGTGAGACCGGCGGGCAGCTCCCGGAAGGCCACGCGCCACCAGTCGCGTAGGGTGACTTCGCGCAGGGCCATCGCCCGGATAATGAGCGAGGTGGCTTGCGATCCCGAGTTGCCACCGGAGCTGATGATCAGCGGTAGAAACACGGCCAGGACCACCGCTTTCTCGATCTCGTGCTCAAAGTGGCCCATCGCAAAGGCGGTGAGCATCTCACCGAGAAAGAGGGCACAGAGCCAGCCCGCCCGCTTCCTGATCATCGCCAGGAGCCCGATTTCCATGTAGGGCTCGTCCAGCGCCTCCATACCGCCGAACTTCTGCGCGTCCTCGGTGGTCTCGCTCACCAGGGCGTCGATGATGTCGTCCACGGTGACGATGCCGAGAATATGACCGCCGTCATCCAGGACCGGTATTGCGAGGAGATTGTATTTCGAGATCAGCCGGGCGACGTCCTCCCGGTCAGTCAACGGGCGAGTCGTCACCAGTTTGCGGCTCTCGCCGATCTCCATCACCGGGGTTTCGGAGGCGGCGATCACGACTTCACGCAGCGAGACTACCCGGACCAACTTATGGGTCTTGTCGTCCAGGACGTAGATGGCGTAGACCGTCTCCTTGGCACTGCCGACTCTGCTGATATGCATCCGGACCTGCAGCGCGCTCCAGGTCGATGGGATGCTGAGGAACTCGGTCGTCATGATGCCGCCCGCGCTGGTGGGCGGATAGCTCATCAGGAGCTTGAGCGCGTCTCGAGTCGGAGCGTCGAGGACGTGGAGCAGCCGGGCCCGGTCGGCTTCCTTGAGGTGTCGGAACAGTTCCACCTGCTGGTCGGACGACATCGCCTCAATGAGCGGGACTGCTACCTCATTGCGCAGCCGCTCGAAAATTTCGCCCCGCTCCTCCAGTTCCGGCTCATCGAACACCTGCACCGCCAGATGGAACGGCAGCGCCGCCACCACCCGGGCCGAGGCTTCGTTGGGAAGATCGTTCAGCGCCTCGGCAAGGTCGGCCGGGAGCATGTCCTGGCAGGTGGCGATGAAGTCCTCTTCGTCACCGGCCAGGAGGTAGAGAAGCTCGGGGGAGGGAGAGTCGGAGCGGGTGGGCATGCCGGCCTCAGACGAAAGCGTGAGCGGTAAGCGGTGAGCGGTGAGCGGAACTCACCCCATGAGGGCTGGCGTGCTCGCTCGGTTGGCGCCACGATCGGTGGGGTGAGGCGCTTACCGCTTACCGCTCACCTGGTCTTCGATCCAGGACAGGTATTCCGCGCTCCCGCCGACGATCGGGAGGGCGATGATCTCGGGGACCTGGTAGGAGTGCAACGACCCTATGCGGGTTTCCAGGACTGTCAGGCGGGCGGCAGTCGTCTTGAGATGGCAGTACCACTCCGACGCCTGATCAACCCTGCCCTCCCAGCGGTAGATGCTGGTGATGGGGCCCTGGACCTGGGCACAGGCGGCCAGGCGTTCCGCAACCGCGGTCCGGGCGATCCGTTCCGCTTCCTCCCGGGAGGCGCAGGTCGTGGTGACCTGCAGGCAGTGAGCGGTAAGCGATAAGCGGTGAGCGGGTGGCTTGAACCCCGGCGCAGCTGGTCGCCGGGAAGCTCCTGGTCTCGGCGGTTCCCGCTTACCGCTCACCGCTCACCGCTAACGCAGTTCATGGAATCTTGGTCTCGTCCCCCCGCTTCCCATCATCAATCGGCACGATGCCGGTGCGCCAGCCGCTCTTAAACCGGACCGTGAGGCGATGGCCCAATGTGTCGGCCACAACATCCACGACGTCGGGGAACTTCCTCGCGTAGGTGGTCGCGAGAGAGTCCTGCATCGCGAGGCCAGAGTTGTAGGGTCGGGCGAGCTCGCGGCCGATGGCCACGCTGATCGCCTGCTCCCGTCCATATCGCGCGAACTGGTCGGCCGGGAGCAGCCCCTTTTGGGCGCTAATTGGGCGGTAGAAGTCGTAGTCCCGGCAGGCGCCGAGGCTTAGGGCAAGCAGCGTGAAGGCGAGTTTGCGATTCATGGCCAATCCCGTCGAGAAGACTGGGTGTGAGTGTCGTGGTAGAGCGAGGCTAGCGGGTGGACGGCGGGATTTCAAGGGGCGCGGGCCCGCTGCTGCGCAGGGTCGGCGTGAGGAGGCAGATTCCGACTCCCACGAAGAGGCCGGCGAGCGCGTCCACCGCGTAATGGATCTGGCAATACACCACGGCGAAGAAGATCCCGACTGTCGGGACGAAGAGGATCCATCCGAGGGTGCGGGATCCCCTGAACGCAAACCAAGTGGCGACGACCGTGGCGGCGACGTGGCTCGAGGGGAAGGCCGACCCCCAGGAGTCGCCCCACGCAATGACCCGGTGGACCGCAACCGCGGCCCACACTCGGGTGGCTGGATTGTCCGCGAACCCCCACTGATAGGGCGGCCCCGCGACTGGAAAGAGCAAGAACACGGCGTAGCAGACGAAGAATGTGAGGGAAAGCGCGAAGATGGCTTGGCGCGCGGCCCCGTAGCGCCCGCGGAACCAGAGCACTGCCGGCCCCACAATGACAATGACATAGAAGGATAGGTAACAGAGGTGCAGCACCCACGAGAGCGCCGGCCAGGGCATGGTCCGGATCCAGTCGTAGGCCAGCTGCCGACCGAACGCCGCCAACTCCCACCGCTCCACCATGGTGTCGAAGACGACGTAGGCGCCGCCCTCCCCGCTGTTGAGCAGGCCCACGGTGGAATACAGCCCGCTCATGACGATGGCCGGGTACCACTCGGCCACGAAGCTGTGAGCGCCGTTTGAGTGAAGTCGGGCAATCGAGGCCAGCACCGCAAGAGCCACGACCAGCAGGTGCGCCGTCAGCAGCCAGCCCGTCTCCCACGCCGTCGGGTCAGCGCCGCG
>JBGPJS010000053.1:0-12814 GCA_041485505.1 Gemmatimonadota bacterium
GCTTCGGCCTGTACCAGGTCCAGCTTGCCGTTCATCACCGCGCGGCGGGTGAATTCTCCTGGAAAGGCCGGCCGGGCTCCCGCGGCCTGAAGCGCCGCGATCAGCCGAGACGGCGCCACCAATCCCCCGTGGCAGCAGAACTCGACGAGGTCTTCACCGGTGTAACTGGCGGGACCGGGGAAGACGGCATAGATGCCGCGATCGATGAGGGAGCCCTCGGCGTCGTGAAAGCCGGCGAGTCTGCTGTAGCGGGGAGGGGCGGGCTGAAAGTTCTTCACCACCACCGCCGCCACCTCGAACGCCCCCACGCCACTCAATCGGACAACCGCGAGCGCGGCGCGGCCGGGCGGGGTGGCGAGAGCGACGATCGGGTCGTGAAGCATGGAAGTAAGGAGTAAGGAGTGAGGGGTGAGGAGTAAAGGCGCGCCCTTTCTCCACTCCTCATTTCTGACTTCCTTACTCCTTAGTCCTCACTTCTTGCTCTTCGCTGGGGGCGGCGGGGCGGCCTTGGCCCGCAGTCGCTCTTTGGCTAGGTACCACTGTTGCGGAATGCTGACTGTATTGCTGACCGCGTAATAAAGGTTGAGCCCCGAGGCAAAATTGACGAACAGGACAGTCATCATCACCGGCATGAAGTACAGCATCATCTTCATCTGCGGATTGGGCTCCATCCCGATCTGTCCCACCTTGCTGAGCGCAAACATCGAGAGCCCCATCAGCGCCGGCAGGACGAAGAACGGATCCGGCCGGGAAAGGTCCGGCAGCCAGAGAAACGAAGCGCCGCGCAGCTCGATGCTGTACTGGAACACCACGAACAGCGCGAGCAGCACCGGCCAGGGGAGGAGCACCGGCCAACAACCACCCAGTGGGTTGACCCCCTCCTCGCGGTAGAGCTTGAACATCTCCTGGTTGAGCTTCTCCGGATTCTCTTTGTGCTTCTCCTGCAGCTCCTTCAACCGGGGCTGGATGGCCTGCATTTTCATGCTGGCCCGCATCCCCTTCTGGTTGAGCGGCCAGAGAATCAGCCGGACCATGATCCCGAACAGAACCAGCACGATCCCATAGGGAATCCGGAGGGTCCCGTGCATCCGCACCAGCAGCCAGCGCACCGGGGCCGCGAAGAACCGGACCATGACTCGGAAGCCGGGCCAGCCGTAGGGGTTCACATCGTCGAAGTCGTGCCCGATTTTCCCCAGTCGCGAATACTCCATGGGCCCGATATAGAGGGCATAGCCGAACGTCCCGTTGGCGGAGACCGGGAGACCCAGCTGCACCTCGGCTTGGGTCGGGTGCTTCTCCGTGGTGGGGAGGGCGGTCGCGGTGGCCCCGCTGAGCTGCTGGGCGCTGTCGAACGCCAGCACCGCCGCAACAAAGTACTTCGACTTGACCGCCACCCACTCGAATGGCCCGCTGAGTGTGGTAGTCTCACCTGGCTTGAGACTGGCGAAGTTGGTGACCTTCGACCCTTCCTGCTTGGTCACCACGCCAAGGGCGCGCTGATTGTCGACCGAATCGGCTTCGGTGTTGCGGATACCGTTTCCCAACCCGATCAGCAATAGTCCGCCGGTGGGCCCGACCCCGTGGATTTGGCCGCTCACCGCGATCTGGTAGTCGTCGGGCCGGAAGCTGTAGGTGAGCTCGGCCCTGCGACCATCATGGGCGCCGCTGAGCGTGAGGGTTCCCGGCGCCTGGCCGACGTCGAGGTTCTCGGTCGATGGGGTGAAGTCCCAGTCGGCCAGCCGGATCGTGTCGGCACCGCTGATCAGGGTCAGTTCGTGCAGGCTCAACCCGGGTTTGATCAACTGGGCCGGCTGCTTCTTCTCCCCCACTGCCATCGACTCGTATTTGGTGAGCGAGGCCCGTACCAATCGTCCCCCACGGGTGCTCACGCCGTAGGTGTAAAGCGGGGAGGCGACGAGGACGGTGTCGGCGGGCAGGCGGCCCGGCGGGCCGCCGGGCCGAGCCAGGGGGGCCTCCGGAAGAGCGACGGCTCCCCGGGTGGTGTCGCCGGCAATTCCGGAAGGAGCGGTCGCGGTGGCGGACGACACGCTGTCCGCCGACCCGCCCGCCCGCCGGCTCGCCGGTGACTTCTTGAAAAGGAAAGACGGCGCCAGGGCGATCAGCATCATCAGCACGATCGCCCAGATCAGACGACGGTCCATTTAGGATGGCATCGGGTCAGGGGACGGGATCAAAGCCGCCTCGATTCCAGGGGTGACAGCGGAGGAGCCGGCGGGTGCCAAGCCAGCCCCCCTTGATCACGCCGTAACGCGCCACCGCCTCCAGCGTGTAATGGGAACAGGAGGGGTGGAACCGGCAAGTGGGGGGCAAGAAGCGTGACACGGTCAGCTGGTAGCCACGAATTAGGAGCATCACCAGCTGACGAGGCAGGTGTACGACCCCGGACTTTGAGGCACGGGGAACCGGGAACGGGAAACGAGTTGCTGAAGCGACTCTTTCCCCCTCAAGAGGAGGCTCCGATTGGACGGTCGGCATCAGGTCCGATCTCTCTACTCTCTTCCCTTTTCTTCCCTGCTTGAGTTCTTCCGTTCTCCATTCCCGGCTCCCCGTTCCCCAATCAAACCATCCCGCCACATCACCAGCTCTGTCCTCAACTCCTCGAAACTGGCGCCGTACGCTTCCCGCCGCGCTCGGATGATCAGGTCCCAGGCCGGCTGTGCCGGGCGGATCTCCCGGCGCCAGACTTCCTTGAGCCGCCGTCGTAAACGATTGCGGGCCACCGCGGTGGACTGGAACTTCGGGACGATCAGTCCCATCCGTGGGTGGCCCGTCGAGTTTTCGGTCCAGATCATTTCCAAGTGTCCGGTTCGGCGGCGGCGACCGGTGTTGAGACACCGGCGGATTTCCGTGGCCCGTGCCAACCGGTGGGCCCGCGTCAGCCGCTGGGAGTCTGGCTCCCCGCCTTTCCTCGTCAGGACCCTCCGTGTTTGGACGGGACGGAGACGGTCAGCCGTTTCCGGCCCTTCTTACGGCGGCGGGACAGGGTCTCACGGCCCCAGCGGGTAGCCATCCGGGCGCGAAACCCGTGTTTGTTGATCCGGCGCCGGTTGCGCGGGCGATATGACGGCTTCATGGAATCGGTTCCCCTCTTTTGAGCCCGGCAAACTACCCAATCAGGAGCCTTCGGGTCAAGGTTGACTTTTCCACAGTCGGCCGGTACTATCGTGCGCCCTTGCGAACGTCCTTCCGTATCTGAGTACCATGCAGCTGTCCGCAAAAGACGCCTGGAAACGCATTCTCGAAGAGGCGTACCGGCAGGTTCCGGAAAAGGTCAACAAGGCCTACCTCGAACCGACCGAAGCCATCGCGCTCGATGAGGGGCGTCTCGTCGTCGCCGCACCCGACGAGTTCTTTGTGAAGTGGAACGAGACCAAGCACGCCGGCGTACTTTCCGCAATCGCCGAGCCCGTGCTGGGCCGGGCCACGGCCGTTGTGTTCCGGGTCAAGGAAGGAATGCAGCGCCGTCCCCAGATGGACTTTTTCGTGAGCCCCCCCGCCGAGGCTCCGGCGGCAGCGTCGGCCAATCCGAGCACCCAGCCGCTCAACGAGCGGTACACTTTCGACACCTTCGTCATCGGCAAGTCCAACCAACTGGCCGCCGCCGCCGCCCATGCCGCCGCGGAGGCTCCCGGGAAGACCTACAACCCGCTCTTCATCTACGGGGCCACCGGGCTGGGCAAGACCCACCTGATGCAGGCTATCGCCCACGCCGTCTGCGCTCGCCGGCCCGAGACCCGCGTCCTTTACGTCAGCGCCGAGCAGTTCATCAACGAGGTCATCGAAGGGATCCACGGGCGCAACATGCCCGAGTTCCGCAAGCGCTACCGCAACGACATCGACCTTTTTCTGGTGGACGATGTCCACTTTCTCGAAGGCAAGGAGGCTACTCAGGAGGAGTTCTTCCACACCTTCAACGCTCTCTACGACGACAAGAAACAGATCGTCCTCACATCGGACCGGCCCCCCAAGGAAATCCCCGGCCTCGAGGGCCGCCTGGTGAGCCGCTTCGAGTGGGGCATGGTGGCGGACATCGGCCAGCCCGACCTGGAGCACCGGATCGCCATCTTGCGCAAGAAACAGGAGCAGGATCACCTCGAGCTCACCATTCCGGACGATGTCCTCCGGTTCATCGCGGAGCATGTGCGTTCCAACGTGCGGGAGCTCGAGGGATGTATCATCAAGCTCCTGCTCTTCGCCTCGCTCAAGCACCGGGAGGTTTCCATCGAGCTGGCCCGCGAGGCGCTGGCGGACAAGATCCGGCCTAGTGAAGATGGCATGGGTATGATCCCCCGGACCCTGCCCACCATTGACCGGATCCAGGAGGTGGTTTCCCGGCGCTGGGGCGTCACCCCCGACGGGCTCCGCTCCAAGGCACGGATAAAACGTCTCACGGTGCCGCGTCAGATCGCCATGTATCTGGCTCGGAAGGTTCTCGACATGCAGCTGGTCGAGATCGGCCAGGCCTTCGGCGGCCGCGATCATTCCACCGTCATCCACAGCGTGGACAAGGTCGAGCGACAGATCACGCGGGATTCCGGCTTCCGCGAGCGGATCGATCTGGCCCGGCAGGAGTTGTTGGCGCAATAGTCGGGAAAACGAATGTGGGATTGTGGGAAGTGCGGACAAACCGGCATGCTTGGGGGAAGCTCTCCAGTGCGTCCACACTCTCTCGACAGGGCAGTTTCCCGCATCGACCGTGTGCGGCGAGGTTTACGGGCCCGGTCCACATTTCCAGACCCTCTACTACTACTACTAGTTTCTTATATTGTAGGAAGTACGTAGTCTCTTCAGCCTCCTCGAGGAGCGGGATGAAGTTCACCATCACACGCGAGCAACTGCAGGAAGGGCTCATCGCCGTCGCGGCCTCCGTGCCGGCCAAGACCACGCTACCGGTTCTGTCCAACATCCTGGTCGAAGCCGGCAAGGACGGACTGCGTCTTTCCGGGACCGATCTCGATATCTCGGTGAGTACCGTGGTCCCGGCTTCGGTGGACCAGGAAGGCGCGGTGACCCTGCCCGCCAAGAAGCTGGTGGAAATCGTCCGCGAGCTGCCCAGCGCCGCCATCCGAGTGACCAGCTCCGGGGAGCAACGGGTCACCATCGAGTGTGGACGGGCCAAGTTCCGGCTCCTGGGGTTGCCGCGGGAAGAATTTCCCGCCTTCCCCGCAGTCAACTTCGAGGGTGGTTGGAAGTGCACCTCGGGGGATCTGCAGAAATTGATCGGCCACGTGGCCTTCGCGGCCAGCACCGAGGAGAGCCGCCCCATTCTCAACGGCGTCCTCTGGGAGCTCCGCCCCGAGCGCATGCGGATGGTCGCCACCAACGGGCACCGGCTGGCCCGGATGGATGTGTCCGCCAAACCCGGCATCACCAAGGGTCAGGCTGATCTCATCGTGCCCCCCAAGGCGCTGGACCAGATCCGCCGGCTCTTCGGCTCGGACGAAGACATCGAAATCGCCAAGAGCGAAAACCACCTCTGCTTCCGTTCCGCGACGACCCTGATCTACACTCGGCTCATCGAGGGGCCCTACCCGAATTACGAGCAGGTCATCCCCCGGGAAAACGACAAGGTCGCCACCGCGGACAAGGCAGCACTTACCTCGGCCATCCGGCGTATGAGCATCGTCGCGAGCGACCAGACCCACCGGATCCGCATGGCGTTCTCGGGCGGCTCCTGCAAGCTCTCGGTGCAGACCCCGGACCTGGGCGAGGCCCAGGAAGAAATGACCGTGACGTACGAGGGGGATCCTCTGGAGATCGGCTTCAACGCCGCCTACCTCCTCGAAATCATGAAGTACATCCCCACCGACGAAGTCCGGCTCACGTTCAAGGGCCCCGAGCGCGCGGCCACCTGCGAGCCCGTCGGATGGAATGACCCGGCCAGCTTCCTGACGCTGGTGATGCCACTGCGGCTGGTGGACTGATCGTAGGGAGTGTCATTCCGCGCGGAGCTGGAGCCCGCCCCAAGCGTTCGCGAGGGGATCGTTGCGCCGTCGGTAAATTCCCGGACACCACGCTATGACCATCACCCGCCAGAAAGCCGAGACCTATCGGGTGGCGCTTGCCGGCGGCCTCATCGGTCCCGGTGAAGTGGTGGCGTGGGCCCGTGAGACCATCAGCGCAACCGGAACCACCGACCCCGCCCTCCATGCCCTGTCGGTGGCGGCCCATCTCTCGGTGGGCAACCTGCTCCATCTCCTGAACCAGGTCGAGGGACCCTGCGACACCCAGAAGGTCCTGCGCACCCTCTTCGGCGCCATGCACCGGCAGCTCCGGGCCGATCATGCCAAGACCCCGGAATTCACCCGCATTCTCGAGCGCTTGGCTGCGACCGGCTTCTGCCCGGACGCCGCGGCCGAGGTCCGCATGTGGGCCTTCAACGACCTGCTGCTCGCGGCTCAGCAGGGTACCTTTGGCACGCCCGATGGGGTCCGGGAGGAGCTGGAGTCGTTCCTCCGGAACTACGCGCCGTTCGCCGAGCCCTGAACCACCCAGAGGCTCCACCGTCCATGTCTCCCGATTCGGTCCGCATCGCCTCTCTCGGCGCCATCGTTCAAAAACTCAGGCCATCGGGCCCCTCGACCTCTACCACGCCCCGGACGAAGATGTCGCCGGCGTCGCCACCATCCCCATGGAGACGAGGAACCTGAAGCAGCCGTGAAATCCCTCTGGAACGATCAGGAAGCCCGCGAGTTTATCGCCGACCCGCTCCGGCTCCGTGCCTACACCTCTCGGCTGCTGGGCCAAGAGCCTTCGCTGGTGCTCCACGGCGGCGGTAACACGTCGGTGAAGGCCGGCGCGAGGAACCTGTTCGGTGACACCGAGCGGCTGTTGTACATCAAGGGCAGCGGCTGGGATCTGGCCACGATCCAACCGGAGGGTTTCGCCCCGGTACGACTCGATGTGCTCCAGCGGATGGCGGAGCTGGCTCGCTTGAGTGACACTGACATGGTGCGGGCTCAGCGCGCCGCGATGACCAACCCCAACGCGCCAACCCCATCGGTCGAGGCCATCCTTCACGCTATCATCCCTTTCGACTGGGTGGACCACACCCACGCCGACGCGGTCGTCACCGTCAGCAACACCGAAGGTGGTGAAGCCCGGATCCAGGAGATCTATGGGGATCGCGTACTGGTGGTCCCTTACGTCATGCCCGGCTTCGTGCTGGCCCGGAAGATCTACGAGATGACCCGGGGGACCGACTGGAACCGGTTCGAGGGCATGATCCTGCTGCACCACGGAGTCTTCAGCTGGGGGGCCGATGCTCGCGCCAGTTACGAGCGGATGATCCAGTTGGTGACTCTGGCGGAGGAATATCTCCAGAGTAGAGGCGCCTGGAACTCAATCGCTCGTCCCCCCTCTCCCATCAAGGCGAGCGGAACCGGGAGTGAGCTCGAGCTTGCGAGGCTCCGCAAGGCCGTCTGCACGGCCCGGGGTGCACCCATGATCGCCCGACTCGACGAAAGCCCGGAGGCCGCCGGCTTTGCTGCGCTCCCCAGGATGAAATCGATCGCGGGGCGCGGCCCCCTTACCCCCGACCACGTTATCCGCACCAAGCTGATCCCCGCCGTGATCGAATCCGATCCGGTCGGGGACGTGGCGAGCTACGCCCGCGCGTACCAGGAATACTTTGCCCGGCAGGAGAGCGGCGGGATGACCTGTCTCGATCCGGCGCCCCGCTGGGTGGTCTGGCCCGGCCACGGCACCGTCTCCCTGGGCGCGAACGCCAAGGACGCCGCGATCGTTGCCGACATCGTGCGTCACACCGTCCGCGCCATTCAGTGGGCCGAGGCCCTGGGCGGCTGGAAAGCGCTTCCCGAGACGGATCTGTTCGAAGTCGAGTACTGGGAGCTGGAGCAGGCCAAACTCAAGCAGGGAGGCACTCGCCCGCCGTTCCAGGGAAAGGTCGCGCTGGTGACCGGAGCCGCGAGCGGGATCGGCCGGGCCGTCGCGGAAGGGCTGCATGCCCAAGGCGCGGCAGTGGTGGGGCTGGATATCAATCCCGACATCTCCCGGCTCTTCGCGAAGGAAGATCTTATTGGCTGGGCCTGCGATGTGACCGACCGCTCGGCCCTCCGGGCCGCGGTGGACGCGACCGTCGGCCGCTTCGGCGGGCTCGACATCCTGGTCAGCAACGCCGGGATCTTCTCCCCCAGTCGGCAGCTCGCCGATATGACTGAAGAAATCTGGCGGCAGAGCCTCGAGCTCAACCTCTCCAGCCACCAGGCCCTGCTGCAGTTCGCGATCCCTTACCTCAGGCTCGGTATCGAACCGGCAGTCGTGTTCATCGCGTCGAAAAACGTGCCGGCACCGGGGCCGGGCGCCGGCGCCTACTCGGTCGCGAAAGCGGGGTTGACCCAGCTGGCCAGGGTCGCGGCCCTCGAGCTGGCGGCTGACGGAATCCGGGTCAACACCCTGCACCCCAACGCGGTCTTCGACACCGCGGCCTGGACCGATGAAGTGCTCGCCACCCGCGCGAAGCACTACGGTTTGACGGTCGATGAGTATCGGAAGAGCAACTTGCTCAAGGTGGAAGTCACCTCGAAGGACGTCGCGGCCCTGGTCTGCGCCGTCGCCGGCCCCGCCTTCGCCAAGACCACCGGCGCCCAGATTCCGATCGATGGCGGGAATGATCGAGTGATCTGAACTGCTTACCGCGGAAACATGCGGATGGGCGCGGAAACGCGGATCGCTCGGTTCCGAAGAAACCCCTCTTGCGGACCGCACCAATGAGTTGTTATGGCAGGAGCGGAGGGTTCCTGTCAGCGAGAAATCGTCCGTGGCATCGGTGTGTTCCGCGTCCTCCGCGGTAGGCTGCTTCGGACAGTGTGCTATTGGGCGGTTGAATCCGGGGGCGTCTCGGCGGGCGTCGCAGTATCCGCTTCGGGCGGGGGCGGTGTGGTGGTATTGGGCGGCGGCGGCTCCAGGGTATCCGACGGCTCCGCCGGCGTCTCCTCTTCCACCCGTGGTACCTCGACCTGTTCACCCTGCAATCGTCGGAGGATCAGGTCTCGACGCCACCGCATGCGGCTCGGCCGGTATCCCGGGTTGGATCTGAGCGGAAATGGCAGCGAACCGGCCAGCGAGGCCGCCTGCTCCCGGGTGAGCCGCGCCGCCGGGCGGACAAAATACTGCTGACTCGCCGCCTCGACGCCCCAGACGTCATCGCCCAATTCCACCACGTTCAGGTACAGCTCGAGGATCCGCGGCTTGCTCATGGCGGCCTCGATTCGGTAGGCGGTCACCGCCTCCTTCACCTTGCGTAACGGGTTGCGCGAGGGCGAGAGGTAGAGATTCTTTGCCAGCTGCTGCGTAATGGTGCTGGCCCCCCTGAGCGCGTCCCGACGGGACCAGATCTTCGACAGCAGCCCCAGCGCTTGCCCCCGGTCCCGCGCGGACCCCCAGTCGAAGGTCTGCCGCGGGTAACCCAGGGCCTGCAGAATCGCCAGGTAGTCGAGGCCGTGATGGGTGAGAAAGCGGTTGTCCTCACCAATCATCACCGCCGGGACCATTGATTCGGCGATCGAATCGATCGGCACGGGGCGGTATCTGCGGGACGGCGGGACGGCAGGACCGCGATCGGGGGCCCGAGGGAGTTCGGCGTCACGTCCCGTCGTTCCTTGCCGCCGCTCCGCCCGCCGCATTTCCATAAACGCCGTCTCCGCCGGCCAGTGGGTGCGGTACCAGACCGGCGGCGGCCAGACCGCCACCAGCCATAGGAGGACGGCCCCGCAGGCATACCCCAATATCCGAAGGGGCGAACCGCGGGTTCGCCCCTTCAATGGTTCCGCTGAGTGCCATGGTGATCTCACGGCAGAGGCCTCAGCGTAAACCGCGCCAACTGCGCCGCAGGGACCGCCTGTCCCACCGACTCAACCGTGATGGTCATGTCGACCGTTTCGGTCCCCTCGACACCAAGCAGGAGGCCGTCGAGCCCCACCAGGTAGGTGATGCTGCCGGCGACCGTGCCCGCTAAGGTCATGGCCTGACCGAACTGACTCCCACTCCCGGCAATTCTGCCATCCCGGCTGCTCTCGATCCGCAGGGCACTCCGGCCTGATGCGTCCTGGCGCGACGCACGGTAGTGCGTTACCGCATCTTCGGTGGCATCAAAGGTGTACGCCCTGATGGTGGTGCTGGAGGTGTCGATCCAGGCGTCGGCGTCGCGTGCTCCGGCGGCTGGAAGCACCGGGAAAAGCAGCCGAAACTGGCTCTGCAGCTGCTGGGCCACCGCGGATGTATTTCCGGTGGAGAGGCCCGCCAGACGGCCGTTGGACAGCAACCGCCCGAGCCAACGGGCGCCCAGTGCGCTGTCGATCATCATCTGCGGGAACACTGCATCATCGTCCAGCCGGATCGAGTCGACGGTGATTGTAAGGCCGTATTCCGGCCCTTGGCCGGTCGAGGTGAGGCTCAGGTACGTGGTTCGTCCCACGGTCTGGACCTGGGCTTCGCCGGTCGGCATCTGCACCGCGACGCTGTCGCGCCGGTAGAGCGCGTAATGCGTGGTGGCCGATGGGTGGAGCCGCACCGGCCGGTCCTCCCGTGACGCAGTGGTCACTGGGTCGATCGGAGGCTGGGGCGATGGTCTCTCCGTCGAGCCGCCGCCAGCCGCCGCGGCATGGGCACAGCCCATCCCCGCCAGCAGAACCACCGCCCAGAAACGGCTCACGGAAGGAGGGTGATCTTCACGTTGTTCGACGCTTTGATTGGAATCGGCTGCGGCGCCTGGGGCACCACCACGCTGAGATCCCCGTTGTCGGTGCTTTCGCTCGACAGGAGCCGGCCGTCGGGCCCAAGAAGGTAGGTCCCTTTACCGACGCCGGTGCCATCCAGGGTCATTTGACCCTGCGGGTTGTTGATAGTGCCTGTACGGGAGGAGCTGAATGCCGCGTCGATTCGTAGCGCCTTGGTCCCGTTGCGGGTTTCATTCCCACTCGCGCTGTAATTCGTGACGGTACGGACGCTGATCGAGGAGCCGTCGTTGTCGGTCTGGGTGTCCGTGGTATCGCTCCAGGAATCGCCGACCTTGGCGCCCACCTTGACCCGGGGAAACAGCAACGAGAGCAGCCCGTCCAGTTGCCCGGTGGCCGTGCTCTTGGAGGTGGACTTGAGCCCGGAAATCTTGCCATTCGGCGCCAGTAGTCCATGCCAGTTGGAGCCTTTGGCGCTGTCCGCCATGGACTGGGGCAGCTGTGACGCGCTGTCCACGTTCATCGAGTCGAGCGTGATGTCGATAGTCCGGCCCCCGCTGGTGTCCTGGGCGACCACGGTGATGAAGGCCGCACCGCCGAACTGAGTGTGTTGCTCCGATTGGCCGAAGGCGCTCAGATCGACGATCTGCTCACCCTTCAGGTCGATCCGGTACTTCAGGGTGGAAGGCGCCGGCTGGCCGCCCCAGGCGGCAAGGCTCAGGGTGAGGAGGGCGGCGGCGGTCAGTGGACGGGCGATCATGGGGTGGAGTCCTTGAGAAGTTGTCGTCGGTGGGTTCAATGGAGCACGGTCACGGTGACTTTCGTGGTGATCGTAATCGGTAGCGGCTGCGGCATGAACGATCCAGTGGCGACCAAGCTCGTCGAGTCTTGCGTCGTGCCTCCGAGGTAGAGCCCGTCGGAGGCCAGGTATTGCGCGGCCGAGCCGCTTGCGGTGCCCTCGATGTCAACGTTGCCTTGCGGGGTGCTCTGGGAGGCGGTCACGCCGGAGCTGAACGAGGAGAGAATCCTTTGGCCGGTGTCTCCGCCCCAGCTCCCGGCCCCGGAGCGCTGGTAGTTGGTGACGGTGCGGGTTGTCCGGGTTCCATTGGGGATGGTCGTGCTGGTCTCCAGCGTATCGGTCCACGTGGTGGCACCGCCCGCCGTCCGGGGATAAAACCTCGCCAGAACCTCCTCGAGGAAGATGCTCGCGACCGGGTGGGACTTCACTGAGGTGAGGGCTCCCACTTTTCCCGTCGGACCCACGGTCGCATGCCAGCTCACACCGCTCGCGGACACCAGGCTCTGGGGCGGGATCGGCGAGAGGCTATCAGCCCGCAGGGAGTCCACCAGCGCATCCATGGTCTGCCCGCCCGCCGAGTCGGCCAGAGTAATGGTGACGAAACTGCTCAGGGTGAGCGCTTGTCGCTGCTCGGTCCCACCCAGCGCGGTCGGGTCGGTGACTTGCTCGGTGGCCACGTCGATCCGATAGTGGGTGGCTCGAGCGGCGGGGTGACCCGGGATGAGGAAGAGGACCCCGGCGAGGAGGGGAGGCAGGTGTAGTCGGGTCGTCAGCACAGGGCGCATCAGGCGCTGGCCGGATGGAGATCGCTCTTGGTCTTGCCGAAGACGGCGACCAGCTCCTTCTCGTCGCTGGTGACCCGGAGCAGCTTCCACCCGCGCTTGCGCATGTCCGCTCGCCACCCGATGAGCTTGGGCCAGTCTCCGGCTGCCGTGCGGAACACTCTCAGGTCGGCGACGCTCTCCCATGCTTCCGGGTAGGGCTTGGTCTCGCGGAACTGTAGCGGTCTGGCCATCCTGCCGTGCCCGGGTCCTGGGTTGGGATGGGGAAAGTCTACCGGGTCAGCGGACGGGGCGGAAGAGGCTGGATGGAATGAGCTTGCCCCCCAAGCCGAAGCCGGGGGGCAAGACAAACAGGGCCGTAAGCCGAGTTCTGTTTCCCTCACCCTCACGGGCTCGGGAGATGGTCATCTGTCTGGGATGGCCGTCGCCGGCCACCTCGAGCAGCCTACCCGCGGCTCACCGTTGCCGGTGGGGTCGGTGCGGGTCGCACCTCGCCGCTTATTTGGCCTTGCTCCGAC
>JBGPJS010000054.1:0-12804 GCA_041485505.1 Gemmatimonadota bacterium
CATTCCGAGATCCGGGCTTCCGCGCCCGCATACAACCCGCGCAGCTCGGCCTCGCTGGCGTGCGGGGGTACCTCCACGTTGGCGATGACCGTGGCGCGGTTGAAGAGATTGTCGAGGACGAGGAGAGTGTCGGCCACCATCAGGACCGCGTCGGGGAGACCGCGGTCGTCGGGCGGTGCCTGGGGGAGCGATTCGATGGTTCGAACGATGTCGTATCCCAGGAACCCGACCGCGCCGCCGGTGAACCGGGGCAAGCCGGGGACCTCAACCGGCGGGTAGCGGCGCATGGCGCGGCCGAGGTGTTCGAGGGGAGCGATGTCGGTGGCTTCGACGGCCCAACCGGTCGCCGGGGTCCAGCGGCCTACTTCCCGGCCGTGGTAGCGAAACACCTCGCGGGGGTCGGTCGCGAGGAAGGTGTAGCGGGCCCACCGCTCGCCCCCCTCCAGGGATTCGAGCAGGAAGCCGTAGGGCCCCCGATGCAGCTTCGCGAAGGCGGTGACCGGGGTGTCGCCGTCCAGCACCACCTGACGGGTAACCGGGACCATGCCGCCTGGGCCGGCCCGAGCGAGGAAGTCGGAGAAGTCGTTGGCCATTAGCCGTTAGCTGTTAGCCGTTAGCCATTAGCCAATAGCCAGCAGCTGGTCGGGTGAGCGGGGAGTCGCCAGGAGTCAGAGTTGTGGGCCGATCTCGATGGTCGAGTAAGGTATCCGTTCGGCCGCTGATTGGCGAACGCGACTGCCTGGGGACCAATCGAACCGCTAACGGCTAACGACTAACGGCTACTTGGGAGCCGCCACGATGTAGGTTCCCGCCGCGGACAGGGGTGCCTCGAGGTTGTCGGCCGTCGGCCGGCTGGACGCGAGCAGCGCGTAGCGGCCGTCCTCTCTCAGCTGCGCGATGGCCAGGACTCGCTCGAAGAGCACCGGTCCCCCATAGCGTTGCTGCGCGCCCAGGGGCGCCGAGAAATGGACCGGATACTCGAAGCGAATTCTGGCGCCGGCGCCGAGGGGGGCATCGCAGCTGAAGTCCACGCCGTAGATCCCCGGGCGGGGGTGCACCTCGATGTGGACCGAGTCCCGACCCGCAAAGACCGTGGCGGGAAATTCCAGCTCGGCGAAGTCGTTGTTGTCGGGCGCGCCGTGGCGGAGAATGACCGTGCGCGCCGCCCCGGCCTTGATGCTGAGGGCGGTGTCTCCCGGTGGCACCCCGGTCACCTCGAGCAGATACAACTGATCGAGGGGGAGTACCTGGGTCGTCACTGGGCCGGCGGTGGCTCCGGGGCTCGGGCTAGGTGGGGTGGGGTGGTGGCAGGCCGCCGCGAGCAAGGCGCCCGCGAGGCAGGTCGATGCCCTGGCCGGAGACGGGATTATTCTCAAGGATGGTCTTGCGGCAATCGCGAAAGCGCGAAAGAGCGAAAACCCAAACTCGATTTGCTGCATCATTGATAGCAATGGCACCAAGGACTGGGATGACATCCAAATCTGCGTTCATCTGCGTTCATCTGATCCTCGTACCACCCCTCGCTGCGCAACAATGGAACGCGCCCACGGTCACCGCCCTGGTCCGCCGGGCCACCGAACGCCGCCTGGCCGCTCAGGCCGATTCCGGACTTCAACACTACAAAGCCAACGCGCACGGGTTCGTCTTCTTCCTGGCGCAAGTGGGACCGGGCCTCACGGAGCCGCCCCGTCTCGTCAAGGCGGATGAGCTGGCGGTGGAAGTGTATTGGCACGCCCCCAGTCTCAGCAAGCAGATCATCCGCGCTTGGCGCGACGGGCGCTTCCTCCCCACCGACGTCAACTACCATCGCGACCACCTGGGTATTGTCACCAACAACTTCGGCGACCTGATCCGGATCGGCGAGGGGGACGAGGTCCGCGACGCGCTCCACCCGCTCTCCGCCGCCGGCCTCGCGGCCTACGACTTTGCCCTCTCTGATTCCCTCACCCTCCGCTCCCGGGACCGCGCCCTCACCCTCTACGAGGTCCTGGTGCGGCCCCGCGACTACTCCCGGCCGCTGGTAGTCGGGCGGCTGTACCTCGATGTGACCACGGCGGAGCTGGTCCAGTTCCGCTTCAGTTTCACCCCGCCCGCCTATCTGGATCGCGCCCTCGAGGATATCAGCATCACGCTCGAGAACGCGCTGGTGGAGGACCGATACTGGCTGCCCTGGCGGCAGGAGATCGAGATCCGCCGTCGGGTGGCGTGGCTCGACTTCCCGGCGCGGAGCATCATCCGGGGCCGCTGGGAGATCGGCGACTACGATTTCGACACCGACTTTCCGGTCTCCGTCTTTGCTGGAGTGCCGGTGGGCGGGCTCCTCGCCCCGGTCGACAGCGGCGTTACCTGGCCGGAGCCGCTGGCCGCGGCGATCGGCGAGGTGGCCGCACCCATCAACCACCAGGACATGGAAAATCTCCGGCACGAGGTGGAGCGTATCGCCGGCGCCCATGCACTCGCGGGGCTCCCCAGCGCCCGCTTGGCGGGTCGCTCGATCAGCGATTTCGTGAGAGTGAACCGGGTGGAGGGTCTCACCCTCGGTGTCGGTGGGACGCTGGGACGGCGGTTCACCGAGCTGCGGACCAACCTTGCCTACGGAACCTCGGACCATCGGGCCACCGGTGGAATCGCGCTCTCCCTCGGTCGTGGCAGTGTCCGGATCACGGCGCTCGGCGATCGCCGAGTCCGCGATCTGAGCGATCTGCCCGTGATGGCCCCGGCCCTCAACTCGATTGTCTCACAGGAGGCGGGCCAGGACCACGGCGACTACCTCCTGCTCGACCAGGCGGCGCTTGGGGTCCGCTGGCGGCTTTCGGGCACCGAGGCGCTCACCCTAGAGGCCGCGCTCGAGAAGCCGCGATCCCTCGTGGTCACCGCCGCCCCGATCAGCGGAAACTATCGGCCCAATCCGGCCCTCGGGACCGGTACCTACGGAGTAGGCCGGATCAGGTTCGAGATCATGGGCGGCGGCTTCGGAGTGAAGCACTCCTTCGGTGGCTCGGTAACACTCGACCTCGGCGCGGGGCCCACCAGCTACGCCCGTACCACCCTCCAGACCCAGTGGACCCTCCCGCTCGGTCCGGGGCAACTGCTCACCCGCTCGTACCTGGGAGTGGGCTCTGACGAGTTGCCAACCTATCGGAGTTTCGTCCTCGGCGGACGAGGAACCCTTCTGGGCGAACCTTATCGCGCCTATGGGGGGCGGCGTATGGCCCTGGTCCACGCCGAGTGGCAATTCCAGGCACCGTTTCCCGCCATTCCGCTCGGCGCCTACGCTTCCACCGGCCACACGGTGACCCTGGCTCCGTTCGTGGCGGCCGGCTGGAGCGACGGCGCCATCTCGGGCACCCCGTGGCGTGACACGCCGGGGATCCGCCCGGTGGCGGGGCTCGCGGCCGAGTTATTTCTCAGGCTCATCCGAGTGGAGGCGGGTGTGGGGCTTAGGACCGGCCATCTGGGGATCACGGTGGATGTGACTAGGGAGTGGTGGGGGATCTTGTAGGCCCGCCACGCCTTCCGTACACCCGAATTGCTCTTAGTTTTCCTCTTCGCGCCTTGGTCGGGTCGGGGCGGCCCGGAAAGCTCTTCAGAAGACCCCGACGGAGGCCTCGCAACCTGTTTCCGGAATTGGATTTGCATGCGCTTTACCGATGACTGGCTAGTCCCCATCATTGAAAAGCTGATCCCGGAAGCCGCCCTCGACGAGCTGCGGCAACTCGAGGGCTCGGCTCCCGGCTCGCTCTGGACTTCCCTGGTTCAGAAGCGGCTGCTGAGCGATGACCAGATCATCAAGGCCGCCGCGGGGCGGTTCCGGTTTCCCATCGCCGACCTCAGCACCATGGATGCCGGGATCAAGGACTCGGTGCCGGAGCAGCTGGTCCGCCGGTTCAACGTCCTCCCCCTTCGGATAACCGACTCCTATCTCGAGATCGCCACCTCAAACCCGTTCGACATCGACGCCGAGAAGGGACTCGCCTTTGCCACCGGTCGCGAGGTGCGGATCTCCCTCTGCCCGCCGGCCAAGATCCAGGAAAAGCTCGACGAGGTCTATCGCAGCGTCAGCGCGGTCAACCAGCTGCTTGGCAACATGGACGCGAGCCTCGACGTCAAGCAGCTGGATGACGAAGACCCGCTCGGGGACCTGGGCGCCTCCGCCGATGAAGCCAGCCAGCGACCGGTCGTCCGCCTGGTGGACCTGATGCTCTCCGACGGCATCCTCTCCCGGGCCAGCGACATCCACATCGAGCCCGGTGAGGCGGGAGTGGCGGTCCGCTACCGGATCGACGGCGTGTTGCGCCAGGTCATGAACATCCCCCGTTCAGCGGGTGCGCCGCTCATCTCCCGCATCAAGATCATGTCGGGGCTCGACATTGCCGACCGGCTCCGGCCCCAGGACGGCCGAGCCCGGGTGGCGGTGAACGGCTCACCGGTCGATCTCCGGGTCTCGACCCTCCCCGCCTCGCTGGGCGAGAAGGTCGTCATCCGGATCCTCAACGCGAAGGCTACGGTTCTTTCGCTCGAGTCCCTGGGGATGTCGCAGGAGGAGCGGGATCAGATCGTCAAACTGCTCAATAACAAGGAAGGGATCATCCTGGTCACCGGGCCCACGGGCTCCGGCAAGACCACCACCCTCTACTCTTGCCTCCGCATGGTGCAGAGCGAGGGGGTCAACATCGTGACCGTGGAAGATCCGGTGGAGTACCGGATGGGCAAGGGAATCGTCCAGGTGCAGGTGCACGAGAAGGCGGGCCTCACCTTTGCGGCGGCCTTGCGCTCGATCCTCCGGCAGGACCCCGACGTGGTGCTGGTGGGCGAGATCCGCGACCGGGAGACCGCTCAGATCGCGGTTCAGGCTTCCCTCACCGGGCATCTGGTGCTCTCGACCCTTCACACCAATGACGCGCCCAATGCGGTGACTCGGCTGGTCGACATGGGGATGGAGTCGTACAAGATCGCCTCCGCCCTCCGCGGCGTCATCGCTCAGCGACTCATGCGCCGGATCTGCCCCACCTGCCGGGAGCCGGGCGATACCCAGATCCCGGAGCGGTTGCTCAAGTTCATTCCCCACGGGGCCACGCTCTACCGCGCCGTCGGCTGTCCCGATTGCGCCATGACCGGGTACCGCGGGCGGTTCAGTGTGGTGGAAGTCCTGGCCATGAACCAGGAATTGGAGCGGCGCATCGGGGCCGGCGCCACCGCCGACCGGATCGCCGAAGCGGCGCGGGCCAACGGCATGTTGTCACTCTTCGAAAGCGGGCTCCGTCACGTGCTGAGCGGCGAGACCAGCGTCGAGGAGCTGCTGCGCGTGGTCGAAGTGCCGCAGGTGGAGATTCCCCTCCCCCTGCCAGTGTCGCGGCCCACCCCGGCCCCGACGGCGGTTTCCGCTGGGTCGGTTGCGCCGCCCCGACCCAGCCCGACCGCTGGGGCGCCGCCCGTGGATCTCACCAATGCCTTCGAGCTGCTGGACGAGAACCTGGAGGCCGGCCCGACCGACCGGAAGCGGGGGACCCCCAGCACCTGTGTGCTCCTGGTGGAGGATGAAGACCAGCTCCGCCGGGTCATGAAGGACCTGCTGGAGCGCGAAGGGTACGCGGTGGCCGAAGCGCGCGACGGCGCCGAGGCGATGGATCGGGTGGACCAGCACGCGCCGGATATTGTGCTCCTCGACCTGAACCTACCCGGCATGGACGGATATTCCGTGCTCACCTGGCTTCGCTCCCGCGAGGCCAGCAAGAAAACGCCGGTCGTGGTCCTGACCGCCAAGGGTGATGAGGACAATGAGGTCCGGGTTTTCGAGCTGGGTGCGGACGATTTCCTTACCAAACCCTTCCGGGCCAAGGCCCTCTCGGCGCGGATCGAGGCGGTGCTAGGGCGGCGGAAGGGATTCGGGGATTGAGGGATTGTGGGATTCAGGGATTGGGAGGTGTGATGCGCCTTTGACCTAGAGCGATTTGGCCGACAGGCCGTTTGGATGAGTCCCGATGCCCAGTGCAGCCGCAATCCCACAATCCCTCAATCCCGCAATTGCCCGATCCCGCCCCTGGCTTGAATCTCGTCAAAGCCTCCGTCCGCTCCCAGTCCGCCTATACCCTGGATGCACCAAGGGCGGATCGGAAGCTCAATCAGAACGAGAGCCCCTACGACTTCCCGGACGATCTCAAGCGCCAAGTACTAGAGCGGATGGCGCTGATGCCGTGGCAGCGGTATCCCGACTTCGCTCCCCAGTCGCTCTTGGCCGATCTGGCTCGGCACGCCGACTGGGTCCCCGAGGGGATTCTGGTCGGCAACGGGTCGAACGAGTTGATCCAGGCCAGTCTGGCAGTCGCCCTCGACGCCGGTGACCGGGTGGTGGCCCCCACACCCACCTTTTCGCTCTACCGACTGCTCACGGCGGTCTCGGGCGGGTTCTACATTCCGGTCCCCTTGGGCGGGGGTTTCGAGTACGATGTTGACGCGATCATCACGGCCGCGCGCTGCGATCACGCCAAAGTCGTGGTACTCAACTCCCCTAACAATCCGACCGGGTCGGCGTTGCCGGAGGGCGCGGTAGCCCGGGTGCTGGCGGCGACCGACGCCTTGGTTATTTGCGATGAGGCCTACCAGGACTTCGGCGGCCCCTCGGCCCTGGGACTCCTCAAGGAATCATCCCGGGTGGTGGTGCTCCGCACTTTCTCCAAGGCGATGGGCATGGCGGGGCTCCGGTTCGGGTACGCCCTGGCCCATCCCACGGTGGCGCGGGAGATCGCCAAGGCCAAGCTGCCCTACAACGTGAACAGCTTCACCCTCGCGGCGGCCTCGGTGGCGCTGGCGAATCGCGGTCGGCTGGCCGAGCGTACCCGCCAGATCGTGGATGAGCGCGAACGGCTTCTGGGGCGGCTCCGCACTATCCACGGCATCAGGGTGTACCCCAGCGCCGCCAACTTCGTCCTCATTCGGTGCACGGCGCGGCCGGCCCGGGAGATCTTCCAGCGCCTCCACGCCGAGTACGGAATCCTGGTCCGCGACGTATCTTCAGGGGCGGGTCTGGCGGAATGCCTGCGCATTTCGGTGGGGACCGCCGAGGATACGGAAGCCGTGGTGGCGGCGCTCCAGGCAACACTGAACCAATAGCAGTTACCACGGAACAAGACGGATCACACCGAACACACAGATAACACCCTTGGAGTTCGACTCTTCCCGGGTGATCGGGACAATCCGTGTGCTCCGTGTGTTCCGCGTTTTTCCGTGTTAGGTTGTTGCCAGTCTTTCCCCCACACGAAACTCAGCCATGGCGCGGGTTGGTGAAGTCGAACGCAAGACCAAGGAAACTGACCTCCGCGTCCGAGTGGACCTGGACGGCCGTGGCGAGGCGCGGGTCAAGACCGGCATCGGGTTCTTCGACCACATGCTCGAGGCGCTGGCCCGGCACGCGCTCCTCGACCTCACTGTCGAGGCCCGCGGTGATCTCCACGTCGATGGTCACCATACGGTCGAGGACACCGGCATCGTTCTGGGCCAGGCGATTGCCAAGGCCCTGGGCGACCGTACCGGCATCCGCCGCTACGCCGACGCCCTGGTCCCCCTCGACGAATCGCTGGTCCGGGCCGTGGTGGATGTCTCCGGCCGCCCCTTTCTTTCCTACCACATCGAGATCCCGAAGTGGCAGATGCTGGGCGACTACGATGTCTTTCTCACTCCGGAATTCTTCCGTGCGTTGGTGCAGAATGCCGGGCTGACGGTGCACCTGGATCTGGTGAGAGGCGATAACCCGCACCACATCGTGGAGGCGGCGTTCAAGGCGTTTGCCCGTGCGCTGGATCAGGCCACCACCATCGACCCCCGCGTCACCGGGGTGCCATCGACCAAGGGCGCCCTGTGATCGTCGTGGTGGACTACGGGGTGAACAACCTGCGGAGCGTCGTCCGCGCTCTCCAGGCGGGCGGTCACCAGGCGACGCTTACCGCCGACCCTGACCTGGTACGGCGCGCCGAGCGGGTCCTGATGCCCGGGGTCGGCAATTTCGGCCAAGCCTCCGCCAATCTCGCCCGAACCGGGCTGGGGCAAGCGGTGAAAGAGGTCGCGGCGGCCGGGCGGCCGGTGCTGGGGATCTGCCTGGGGCTACAGCTCTTCTTCGGGCACAGCGAGGAGGCGCCCGCGGTCGAGGGCCTCGGTCTCCTCCCCGGGCGAGTGACCCGGTTCGTCACCTCGCTGGCGGTGCCGCACGTCGGCTGGGCCAGCGTCCATCTCACCGAGTCGGGCCGGACCCATCCGATGCTGGCCCCGCTCTTCGGCGGCGGGGGTGAGTTCTTCTACCACGTCCACAGCTACCACCCGACCGATCTGCCCGACGGTGTCGCGCTGGCCGTGGGAGACTACGGCGGACCGTTCCCCACCATCGTGGGAAAACACAACGTCGTCGGGGTACAGTTCCATCCCGAGAAGTCGCAGCGAGCCGGGATCGCGTTGGTGTCCGGGTTCGCGAGCTGGCAGGTATGACCACCTTTCGGGTGTCCTTCGTCGATGTCTATGTGCTCCGAGCGGCCGGCGCAGCACTCGAGACCCTCATCCTCCGTCGCTCGGGCCACGGCCGCTGCGCCGGCGCCTGGGAAGCGGTGCACGGCAGCATTGAATCGGGGGAGGTCCCGCGGGATGCGGCCCTGCGCGAGTTGCGGGAGGAGACCGGGCTGGTTCCGCGCCGGCTCTACAATCTGAGCCGGGTGGAGTCCTTTTATCGGCATCGGGTGGACGAAATCGGCTTCATCCCGGTATTCGCCGCGATCGTCGACCAGACCGAGGTGCGGTTGAGCGACGAACACGACCGGTGCGAGTGGCTGTCACTCGAAGCTGCTCGAAGCCGCCTTTCCTGGCCCCGCGAGCGCCGCGCGCTCGAGGATATCGGGATTCTGCTGAGCTCCGGTGATGCGGGGGCCCTGGAGGACGTGCTCCGGATTGAGGGATTGAGGGATTGAGGGATTGAGGGATTGGGGGATTGGGGATCGGGGACTGGGGGACAAGAGGGGACTGGAAGACTCGGCCAGCGCCGCACGCCAGTCGAAAGCCAATCGGGGTAGATTGAGGCAGAGCGTGGCTTCCGCTTCTTCAATCCCAGAATTCCCCAATCCCTCAATCCCACAATCCAACGTGCTTGCCCGCCGCATCATCCCCTGCCTCGACGTCGCCGCTGGTCGCGTGGTCAAAGGCGTGCACTTCCAGTCCCTGCGAGACGCCGGCGATCCGATCGCCCAGGCGGCGCGCTACGACGACGAAGGCGCGGACGAACTGGTCTTCCTGGATATCTCGGCCAGCCACGAAGAGCGGACGATCACGCTCGACATGGTGGCCCGGGTGGCAGATACGATCTTCATCCCCTTCACCGTCGGCGGCGGTATCCGCTCGGTGGAGGACGCGGGGCAAGTTCTCCGTGCCGGCGCCGACAAGATCGCCGTCAACACCGCCGCGGTCCGGGATCCCTCACTGGTGACTCGCCTGGCCGAGAGCTTCGGGACCCAGTGCGTGGTCGCCGCGGTGGATGTACGAATGGTGCCGGATGCGAATCCACCGTCCCACGATCCCACGGTCCCGCGGGGCCATTACCAGGTCACGATCACCGGCGGCCGCGAACCGACCGACCTCGACGGCATCGAGTGGATCCGCCGGCTGGAACAGCTGGGCGCCGGCGAGATTCTGCTGACCTCGATGGACCGAGACGGTACGCTCAGCGGGTACGATCTGTCCCTGCTTCGGGAGGCGTCGGCCGCGGTGCGCATCCCGGTCATCGCCTCGGGGGGGGCCGGGAGTCTGGGCCATCTGGCCGAGGCCCTCGAGGCCGGAGCCCATGGCGTTCTGGCCGCCTCGATCTTTCACTTCAAGGGTTGCTCACTCCCGGAGGCACGGGCCTATCTCAAGGGCCGCGGCTTCGAGGTGCGCCCGTGATCCACCGCTCCCCTTCCAGAGTCGTATCATGTTGAGCCCAGCGAGTCCTCTCGTGCCAAGTCGTTCTCCGGGGCGCTTCGTTGCCTCCGTGCCTCCGTGGTGCCCGGTTCTGGTAGGGATCCTCGGATGGGTGGCCCTCGCGCCTTGCAGTGCCGCCCTGGCCCAGAACCGCCCCTGCTTCAAGCTCCTCAAGGCCGGCACCCCGATTCAGGGGGAGGTGCGGATCTGCCCCGGCCGCTACCGCCTGGCGGATCCGGCGGAGCATGGCGTGATCATCCTGGCCGGGTCGGGAACCCGGCTCGACCTCTCCGGCGTCACGCTGGAGAGCGGCGACACCGCGGGGTCCCGCTTTGTGGGTGTCGGAGTGTTCTCCCGCGGGGTCGACAGCGTGAGCATCCGGGGCGGGCAGATCCGGGGATATCGCTACGGAATCCGTCTGGAAGGCGGCAAGGGCCACCGGGTGAGCGGCGTGGAGCTCTCCGGTTCCCGCCGGCAGCTGTTGCGCTCCACCCCCGAAAGCTTCGACGAGGCCGACTGGCTCGACATCTTTCATCCCGACACATTCGACACCTACGGCGCCGGTCTGTACCTTCGGTCGGCCGAGGGCGTTCAGGTGACGGGCGTGACCGCTAACCTGGCCCAGAACGGCATCGGCCTCTTCCAGGTGCGCAATAGCACGATCGCGGACAACGACGTCTCCGGCAATAGCGGCTGGGGCATTCATCTCTGGGCCTCGGCCCACAACACCATCATCCGCAACAAGGCGCACCACAACGTCCGATGCGAGACCGCCGCCTATAGTCGTGGATGTGACTCGGCTGCCCTGCTCCTGCGGGAGCGGAGCGATTCCAATCTGATCGCCGACAACGATCTCACCGCGTCGGGTGACGGATTCTTCCTGAGCGGGCAGCGGCCCTACGTCCATCCCTCCATCGGGAACATCGTGGTCCGGAATGACGCGTCGTCGGCGCGGCACAACGCTTTCGAGTCCACCTTCAGCGAGTGGAACACCTTTCTCGAGAACCGGGCGGACAGTTCCGACTACGCCTTCTGGCTGGGATATTCACGGGGGAACATCGTGCGGGGGAATTCGGCGGTCGGATCCCGCAGCGCGGGCATCGCCATCGAGCACGGGGGAGACAACGACCTCGGCGCCAATGTCATCATCGGGGGTAGAATCGGCATCCGGCTCTTTGCGCCCCATGACGGAGACGAATCCAGCCAGGGCTACCGAATCGACGATAACACCATCGCCCGGGTGGGACAGGGGGTGGTGCTGGAGCGGACCACCCAAGTCCGGCTCCGGGGCAACATTCTGGACGGGGTGAACGATGCCCTGGTGGCGGACTCGGCCGCGGCCGATGCGCAGGTGTTCGGGAACGTCTTTCTGCGGGTCCAGGGCTGGTTCATCCAGGCGCCCTCCCTCGAGGCGGGCAGTAATTTCTGGGCGACCCGGGACCCCGATGCCACCGCCACCCGGATCCGTGGCCAGGTGAACATACTGCCGTGGAAGTCCGCGTCAGCGGCAGGGTTCTGAGGACAGTGAGCGGTGAGCAGCCGCTCACTGCTTACCGCTCACCCTGTCCCCCACACCTCCCCCGCCGCATCCCGCAGATCCCGCAGCTTGAACGGCTTCACCACCACGCGATATCCGCTCTGGCGCAGCTCCTCCACCGCCTCTCGGCTCGCATCCGCCGTCGCGAGGAGGAGGCGGGATAGCATCTCGGGCTGGCGTTCCAGCAGCTCATCGGCGAAGAGCTGCCCCGGGCCGGCGGTCGCGCGCGGATCGGCAATGACCAGGTCGTACCGTCTCTCCGCCGCCATCTGAAGGGCCTCGGTCCCACTGCGTGCCACATCCACCGTATGCCCGTCCCGCGCAAAAAGGGCCGAGACCATCCGGTGGACCCCTTGATCGTCGTCCATCAGGAGGATCCGTCGCGGCACCAGTTTGGCCGTGGCTTCGGGGGCAGGAGCAGTGACCTCCTCCGCGCGGGCCGCGGCCGGCGCGTCGTGCGCCGGGAGCGCCACCGTGAACTCGGAGCCTCCCTCCGGCGCTGGCGCGTAGGAGAGCTTCCCGCCGTGGGACTCCACGATCCCGTAGCTGATGGAGAGGCCCAGTCCGGTTCCCTCCCCGGGCTCTTTGGTGGTGAAAAATGGGGTGAACAACTGGGGAACCAGAGCGGGCGGTACCCCCGGTCCGCTGTCGCGCACCCGCACCAGGGCCTGACCGCCTTCACGCGCCGTTTCCACTGCGATCCGGCGTTGAGCACCGTCGCCCATGCTGTCCACGGCTTGAACCGCGTTGGTGAGCAGGTTGAGTAGTACCTGTTGCAGTTCCGTCCGTTCTCCCAGGACCATCACGGGGGCAGGGTGGATCCGCTGCACCAGCTCGATGCCGCGGAGCTTGAACTCGTACGTGATGAGCATGGTCGTCCGCGCCACCACGTCGTTGAGGTCGAGCGGTTCCGTCTCCGGGCTCCCTTTCCGGGCGAAGGTGAGCAGGTTGCCCACGATGCGTCCGGCCCGCTCCGCCTGCTCGTGAATCACCCGCAGGTGCTCCCGGTCCTGCGGCGGGAGATCGGCCCGCTCCAGCAGGAACTCCGACAGCCCCGCGATGGAGGTGAGCGGATTATTCAACTCATGGGCTACGCCTGACACCAGCTGGCCCACCGCCGCGAGCTTCTCGTTCTGAATCAGCTGGGTCTCCAGTGCCTGCTGGTCGGTCACGTCCTCGATGAGGATGACCACGGCCGGCTCGTCGGCGGTTTCCGCCAGAAGGGCGCCGGTAAGCCGGAGCATTCGATTGAGCGGGACGCTCCGGAGCACCACCGGCGCATGCCGCTCACCGCGATGCACGGCCGCGACCAGCCCGGCCGCGGAATCGGGCCGGCC
>JBGPJS010000055.1:0-12803 GCA_041485505.1 Gemmatimonadota bacterium
CTGTCGAGCCGGAGCAGGTACCCCTGAGCGACCGCGAACCCGGGGATCCCGCCCAGCAAGGCCGCCACCAGCAGCGCTCCCCGTCTCATCGGGCTCCGTCCCGGGTGAGCGCCCGCCGGAACTCCTCGGGAGTCCGGAGGAAGTGGCAGTCGGTACACTCCTTGGGGTCATTATGGTCCTGGGCCTTGTCGTGGCAGACCAGGCAGAACGACCGGGTGGGGACCAATTTCGCCACGCGTTCAGGAGTGTGGCAGGCATCACAGGCCACATGGGCGAACTCCGGCCGCTTATGTGCGGTCGTGATGGCTTCCGTCTTGTGGCAGTTGGCGCAGTCGCGTCCGGGTGCGTGGTGGTCGGAGTGGCAAGCCTGACAGGTCACCGCGCTGTCGGCCGGTGCCATGGTCACCTTCGTGGTGTGACAGCGGATGCAGGTCAGCTTGGCGTGCTTTTCATGGGGGAAGTTCACCGACCGTGTCCGCGCGGTCACGTTGGGTACCGATACACTCAGGTCAACGGCGATGGGGGCCGCCCGGTCCGCGGCATCGTGGCAGGTGGCGCACTCGCGCTGCGCGGGCGCCTGGTGATGGCAGATCTGGCAGCCGCGGGGCGGCTCGAAGGTCAGACGGCCGTGGCCGCTACCGGAGAAGTGACAGGTGAGGCAGGCAAGCTTCTTGTGGCGTGCGTGGGGGAAGGTATCGCTGGGGAGAGAAGAGAACGGCGCGCTCGAGCGCGCCGACGGCTCTTTCGAGGGCGGCCCGTCTCCCTTGGGCCTCTGGGGCCGCTCGTCCGGCGGGGCCAGCGATTGCTGCAGCGCCTTGAGCGTATCGAACGGCAGCGGGGGTCTGAACCCGGGTACCCGCTTCCGGACCGCCTCGTGGCAGCCGGCGCAGTCGCTCGCGTCCACCTTGGCCGCGTGGGGCAGATGGCAGGTGATGCACTGCTGACTGACGTCCCGGTGGCGAACACCGGAGTGGAACGGCTCGGCACGCCAGTCGGGGTGGCACTTGGCCGTGGTGCAGCTCTGTTTCGCCTCGATGGGATTCTTCTGGACGTGCGGGTTGTGGCACATGCCGCAGGTTCCCCTGTGGGGATCCTTCGCGATGTCAAAGTCCGGAAGGCGGCTCTTCATTGCATGGCAGGCGAAGCACTGCTGCAGGCCAGGCCGGAGCGTGCTTTGGGCCGAATCCCGGGTTGCTAGGCGCGGCACCGTGGCGATGAAGTCGTGGCAGGCCTGGCAATGGAAGCTCGCGGCCTGGTCCTGCGTGGTCATCTTCCCCAGCACGATCCGGGTATCGCTCTCGGCGTGGCAACCGGACTGCCCGCAGGTCTGGTTGATCGGCACGAAATGGTGGGCCGTCCGGGCGTGGCAGGTGAGGCACTCGATCTTGCCTTTCAGCGAGTCCGACTCGAGATGGGCCCGGTGGCCCGCCGTCGCCGCGATGGCCTGCCAGGTCTCCTTTGCCTCGCCCCGCACGTGGCACTGCTCGCAGATGGCGCGCTGGACCCGGGCGTGCTCGGGAATGGAGTCGCCCCGCACGCCGGACATCCAGAAGAACAGCTTGACCGCCTCCTTCATCGGCTTGAGCGGGTGACAGGTATGGCAGCTCAGGGTGTCGTGCTTTCCCTCCAGCCGCGGGACTACGGTGTAGTGGCCGGTGTCGGGCACCGCCCACACCTGGCCGCTGGGCACGAAGATGTGGCAGCCGTTGCAGAATCGCTTGTCGGTCTCGACGAACTGATAGCTCTGGTAGCCCGCACCTGCGGCCCCCACGAGCGCCACCCCGAGGCCCCCCGCCAGGGCGAGCTTGATGGCGCCACTCCGGGTCCGGAGCCAGGTGAGGATCGCGATCCGGCGGGGCCAGAACCAGCGCAGGAAGAAGAAGGCCAGACCGGCGGCCAGTACCACCCCTCCCCACATGATCCAGGGCGAGCGCTGGAAGAGCCACTGGATGATGGGGGTCAATCGGTCGCTGGGCATCGTCTGCTTGAGCACGGTGTCCACCGGGTCGGCCCGGAGCGGGAGGCTGCCCTTCAGCATACCCGGAAAGAAAACACCCGCCCCGGCAAAGGGAACCTCGCCGGGGCGGGTGGGACTACGCGTCACAAGGGCGCGCACCAATCAGCGCGAGGATGCGTTCATGATGACCTTTTCCGTTGCCGGGGCCATCCTAAGCTCGCCGCTGCGAATCGCGGCCTGGATCTTGGCCAGCACCGACGCGGGCGGGGCGGGGAGGAAGGTCCCGTAGTTCGCCAGCAGGTCCGCAATCGATGAACGCAGCAGTGCCCGGTAGAGGAAGGGATTGTGCACCCCATGCGACCCGTCCGGGTGGCCGGTCAGGTTCTCCCCCAGGAGCTGGGCGTTGAACAGGGCACCCTTGGCCGGCGTGAGCCTCCTGGCGTTGACCGGATCGACCAACGTATCGAAGATGAGCTCGGTGGGCGCGTTGAGCTTGACCTTGGGCAGGTATCCGGTGTCGGTCGGAAAGGCGTCCAGAGTCCTGTTGCCGTTGAGATCGGCCCACAGCTGGCTGACGAGGGTGTCCCTCTCCCCCCGGATAAAGGTCAGCCGCTGAACCGCGATTGCTTCATTGGCATGGCATCCGGACGCCGTGCAAGCGCCCCACGACCGGCTCGGCCCGTCGAAGGCGCAAGCGTTGGTGAAGGTCGTATCCACGACGGGTGGACTCTTCTGCTGCAGGCAGGGGAGCGGGTGGAAGGTGTGACCACTGAAGCTGGTCGGATTGCCGCCGGCGTCCACCCCGGTCAGCCGGTTCACGTGGCAGCCGGCACAGAGCCGCGAGTTGGCGGACGACCCATGCGTCGAGAGGATTGCCGAGGTGTCATACACGGTCCCCGGCGGGAAATATCCCGCGGTGCCGAACAGCACCGGTCCCTGCGCCCCGTGCGGCCCCCGGGAATTGGACGGGGTCGGATCGGCGGTCCGGTTGTGGCAATGGGTGCACAGGTTCCTTTCCAGGACCGGCTCGTCGATGGGGAAGCGGAGTTGTCCGTCGAGAGT
Organism: Gemmatimonadota bacterium; assembly: GCA_041485505.1. Classification (GTDB taxonomy): domain Bacteria; phylum Gemmatimonadota; class Gemmatimonadetes; order Gemmatimonadales; family GWC2-71-9; genus JBDUEA01. Next base: position 3,020 of record JBGPJS010000055.1, read on the forward strand.
CTGGCCATTCGCGTCCTTTGCACTGCCATGGGGGTCGTGGCAGACCGCGCAGTTCTGCGTCAGCAGGGTCGCGGTGCCCAGCTCCTTGTAGACGGTATTCACGCCCCATGCCGCCAGCGCCGCTTTGCCTTCGTGGCACGGCGCGCAGCTGGCGTTGCCCGCCTGGGCCGCCCTTAGCTGGCCATGCCGGGACGATAGCCATTCCTTCAGGTAATTGTGGTTCTGCGAAGGGCCGGCTCCCTGGTGGCAGCCCCCGCAGCCGGAGTTCACCACCGCCGCAGTGTCCAGCACGCTGCTCGTCGGTGAGATCAGGATGCTCGCGATCGGCCGGTTGGCCACCACCGTGGGGTTCTGTACGTGCTGGTACCCGGGCCCGTGACAACTCTCGCACTGGACGTCGTGGTAGGCCACGTCCTTCACCGAATCATAGCCCACCTTGGCGAAGGGCTGGTTCCCGCGGGAGTCGACCGTGTGGCAGGTTTGGCAGAAGGGCTGGGCGGCCGGGTTGGCCTGCAGGGTGTCCCAGGCGTTGGCGTGTAAGGTCTGGACCCAGTCGGCCTGCTGGCCCACGTGACAGTTGCCGCAGGTGGTCTGGTGGGTGGCCGGTGTGAAGTAGCCCAGGAAGCCGCTGGCGAAATCGGGGGGCGCATTGAAGGGGGGGCGGTCGCGAAAAACGATGTCGGTGCAGGCGGCAAGCAGCACCATTGCGAGGAGCGAGAGCCCGAGTACGCCCGAACGTACCAGTTCGCGAGTCGTCTTCATAAATCGATCCCTATGCCGAATGGAGGTGGCTGGGAAAATTCCACCGTACAAATACTGTGAGCCGGAATTTCCGCAAGAGCGGAAACCCCGAATTTCATGCTTCTGTTACAGACTTTCACGTTCTTTCATAGATTCCTTAGCGATACTTTCGAAATCAGCCGCCCGGAGTCGTCCACCGCTCGAGATCTTCATACTGGGGACCTCGACGGTGACTGAGTCGCGCATGCTCTTCCCGTTCCCGTTCCTCGAGGCCCTGATGCACCCGGGCGATCTGGGCCCGGAGTGCCGGCGCCAGCCGTCGTTCCAGGCTGTTCACCTGGCGCGAGGTCTGGGCGAGGGCCTGGCCCAGACGCTGGACCAGCATTTCGCGGGCGGCGGCGTCGAGGAGGAGATCGGCCAACGCTTCGAACTCCTCGGCCGCGATGGCCGCGGGGCCGGCCGGTCCTGGCGCCGTCCCCCGGGCCGCCAGGCTGCGAGACAGGACCGGACGCTCCTCGATTTCGGCGACCGCCACTCCCCACACCTGGGTCGCCCGAATCTTCACGGCCAGGTCCCGCGACGGCAGGCCCAGGGCTAGAAGCCCGCTCTGTCCCCGGGCCGCGAGGGCGTGAAGCAGGGCGGGATAGGCTTCTTGGGTCCGCCGGGTGATCGCGGTCCTGGCGTCGGCGGCTCGCCGAGCCAGGTGGAACAGCTCCGCCACCAGCGCTTCGCGCTTGCGTCGGAGCAGGGCAGTGCTGCGGGAGAGCCGGTGCAGCCGCTGTTCCGCCCGAAGCAGGTCGAGGCGAGTGGCCGCGAGCCGGGGGAGGAGGCTCACGCGGGATGGCCTCCCTTCTTCTGTCTCGCCGCCCAAGTCGCGTCCCGGAGACGCGAAAGATCCTCACGCGGCAGCTCCTTGAGCAGCGCCCACCCGGCCTCCAGTGTCTCATTCAGCGTTCGGCGCTGGCGGCCCTGGCCCAGAAACTCCCGCTCGAATCGCTCGGCGAATTCCAGGGCGCGACGGTCCGGGGCGCCGAGGCCGGCCTCACCCACGACGGCGGCCATGAGCCGGGCTTCCCGGCCCTGGGCGTAGAGAGCGTAGAGCTGGTCCGCCCATTCGCGGTGTTCGGGCACCGTCCGATCGGTTCCGATTCCGGCGTGCATCAGCCGGGAGAGTGAGGGGAGCACGTCGATGGGAGGGAAGATGCCCCGACGATGGAGCTCCCGGCTGAGGACGACCTGCCCTTCCGTGATGTAACCGGTCAGATCGGGAATGGGATGGGTGATGTCATCGTCCGGCATGGTCACCAGCGGAATCTGGGTGACCGAGCCGCTGTGGCCCCGGAGCATGCCGGCCCGCTCGAAGATGGTGGCCAGGTCGGTGTACATGTAGCCGGGAAAGCCCCGCCGGCCGGGCAACTCTTCCCGCGCCGTGGCGATCTCCCGGAGGGCCTCGCAGTAGTTAGTGATGTCGGCGATCACCACCAGCACGTGCATGCCCGCTTCGAACGCAAGGAACTCGGCCTCCGCGAGAGCTACCCGGGGAGCCAACAGCCGCTCGATCGTCGGATCCCGGGTTTCGTTGAGGTAGAGGACACTTCGCGCCAGTCCTCCGCTCGCTTCCATGCGCTCCAGAAAAACCCGAGTTTCGCGGGCGGTGATGCCGATTCCCGCGAAGACCACGGCGAAGGGCTCGCCCCTCGGCGCCCGGGCGCTCTCCACGATCTGGGCGGCGAGCTCCAGCGCCGGGAGCCCGGGTCCCGAGAACACCGGGAGCTTCTGGCCCCGCACCAGGGTGTTCAGACCATCGATGGCGGAGAGGCCGGTCTCGATGAAATCGGCTGGCCGGAGCCGCTGGGCGGGGTTCATCGGCGCTCCGGTGATCGGCTGCAGCCGTTCACCCACCGGCGCGGGCAGCCCGTCAAGCGGCCGCCCCACGCCATCGAAGGCTCGCCCCAGGAGTTCCCGGCCCACCGTCACCTGGGCCACATCACCGGTCAGCGTGATCGTGGCGCCCGCCGGTGCCAGGCCGAGGGTCTCCTCGAGCACCTGGACCACGGTGACGGCTTCGCCGGCGTCGATGACCTGTCCCCGGAGCGGCGAGCGATCGGGCATCCGGATATCGACCCATTCGCCGAGGGTGGCTCCCGGGGTGCGCTGCAGGAACAGCAGCGGACCGGTCGCCCCCGCGGCGCCGCGATAGACCCGGGCCATCCCGTTCATGCCGGCGGCTCCTTGGTCCCGAGAGCCGTGACGGCCCGTTCGGCCTCGCCGGTGCTCTGTTCCAAGTCGGTGAAGGCGCCGTCCCGCACCGCGATCAGGGTGCGCCGCACGGAGGCGAGATCGAGGTTGGCCAGCGGCACGCCCCGGGTGAGTGCCGACGAGGCTTGCCGGTGGGCCTGGTCGGCCAGCGCGGCCAGCCGATAGGTCTTGAGCGCAGGGGAGAAGGCGTCATGCGGATGGTAGGCACTCTGGCCGAGCACGACTTCCCGGACCATTCGCGCGGTCTCCAGGATGAGCCGGTCCTGCTCCTGTAAGGCCTCGGGGCCGATCAGCGAGGCGATGTCCCGCAACTCTCGTTCGCGCTGCAGCAGATTCAGGATCGCCAGGCGAACCGCGGCCCAACCGGGGTTGACCTCCCGTTCGAACCACCGGGTGGTCTGCTCCAGGTACAGGCTGTAGCTGGTCTCCCAGTCCACGGCGGGGAATTGCCGCTGGTGGGCCAGTGCGGGATCGAGGGCCCAGACCGCTCCGGTCACCCGAAAGGAGGCCTGGGTCACCGTCTCGGAGAAATCGCCCCCCGGTGGAGAGATTGCGCTGATGAGGGTCAGCGCCCCGGTGCGCTCGGGACGGCCCGGCACGCGGCCCCGGCCGGCGCGCTCGTAGAACTTTCCCAGCCTCGTCGCGAGGTAGGTGGGGTAGCCCTCTTCTCCCGGCATCTCCTGAAGTCGGGCGCCGATCTCGCGGAGGGCCTCGGCCCAGCGCGAGAGGCTGTCCGCCATCAGGGCTACCCGGTATCCCATGTCGCGGTAGTACTCGGCGATGGTGACGCCGAGGTAGACCGACGCCTCCCGCGCCGCGACCGGCATGTTCGAGGTGTTCACGACCATCACGGTTCGATCCATGATCGACCGTCCGGTACGGGGATCCAGCAGGCCCGGGAATTCGTTGAGGACCTCGGCCATTTCATTGCCGCGCTCCCCGCACCCGATGTAAACGACGATGTCCGCATCGGCGTACTTGGCGAGCGACTGCTCGATCACCGTCTTCCCGGTCCCGAACCCACCGGGGACCGCGACGGTCCCACCCTCCGCGACGGGAAACAACAGATCGAAAATGCGCTGGCCGGTGATAAAGGGGCGGTCGTCGGCCAGGCGCTGCGCGAGCGGTCGGGGGGTACGCACCGGCCACTGGTGGCCGAGGTAGAGCGGCGAGCCGTCTTCCAGCGCGCCGATCGGTTGGTGAACGGTGCACGCCGCTGATTGGAGAGCAGCCAGGCGTCCCTTCATGCCTGGCGGCACCATGATGCGGTGGACCAGGCCGGGATGCTCCTCCACCTCTCCCAGAACGTCGCCGCCCGCCACGACCTCGCCGGCAGTGCGCCGCGCGAGGAATGACCACCGTCGGGTGGCATCCAGCGTGGGGCCGGTGGTGCCCGGCCGGATGAAGTCCCCGGAGACGCGGGCGAGGTCCCGCAACGGGCGTCCGAGGCCGTCGAGAATGCTGCCCAGCAGCCCCGGCCCGAGATGCACCGAGAGCGCCCGACCGCTCAGCTCGACCGGTTCTCCCACCGAAAGCCCGGTGGTCTCCTCGTACACCTGCAGGGTCGCGCTGTCACCGGAGACCCGGATCACCTCGCCCAGCAACCCAGCCCCGCCGACCCTTGCCAGCTGGTACAGGCCCGCCTCTGCCGCCGGCGCCGCTTCGACGAGGGTGCCGTTGATACGGCGCACGCGCGCGCTGTTCATGTGAGCCTGACCCGGTAGCCGATCGCCTGCCGGAGTAGCTCGACGATGTAGCGATCGGGACCCTCGACGGCCCCACCCCACGGGGGGCCGGGGAAGGGCACGATGAGGGGCAACGGTCGGGCGGCGATCTGCCGCCTTTTCTCTTCGCTCAATGCCCGATAGAGTGGCTCCTCGATGAGAACCACGCCCAGTCCCGGTTGGGCGGTCATCACGGTGAGCCGCTCGGCTCCCTCGATCGGTGTCTCAGCCTCGACTGGCCGGAAGCCCGCGAGGGCAAACCCCGCGGCCGTCGCGGGGCGGCAGAGTACCTCGACTCGGTAACTCACGCCGCGCTCACCCGGTGGAGGCGGCGTTGAGCCGGCGGTGCGCCCATGGCCGCGCCCCACACGATCCGCTGCAGCACTGAGACCTCTGATCGCACCGCAAGGGCGTAGGCCAGCACGGGCGCGGAAGTGAGCGGCTCTCGTCGCGCCTGCCGGGACAGGGTCGAGAGGAGGACTCGTTCAAGATGTTCCGGCAGTCCGGCGATCTCTCCGTCCTGGCGGTTCAGCACGGGGTGGAACGGGGTACCTCGGAAGTGTCTCGCCAGCATCGCCAGGGCCCGGACCCGGGATCCGGCCCCCACTACCTCGGCGAAGGCCCTGACCAAGAGCCGGGCGCCGCCGCGGATGAAGAGTGAGTCTGGGTGGACTGATGGATCCTCAGCCGCGATCAGGGCGGCGTTGAGATTCTCGAGGTCGACTGTCGTCGCGACGTATTCCCGCAGCCCGGCGTCGCCTTTGCGGGCGGCGCTGGAGGCCCGCTCTCCGAAGCGGCGCCCGAGGCCGCATTCCAGCCGGAAAAGGTCGGGGTGCGATTCATCGCCGGCTTCCAGGAATGGCTTGGCATACGGGTGGTTCCAGACCGCGAGCAGAGCACCCATCTGACGCGGGGAGGTCTGACTGGCAAGTTCTTCCAGCCCACGTTCGGGCAGAGAAGGTGTCGGGATGACCCATTGGAGCCGATTCGCTGGCGCGGTGCCTTCGGCTGCCCCCCGGGCCAGCGAACTCAGGCTGCGACGGTCCTCGTCCTCGAAGATCACCGCGAGCAATGCTGTTCGAGGCCCGCACCAGCGTGCCAGGAGGCGCAGCCTCGCCGCGGCCCGTCTCCGGATTGCCGCCTCGAGCCGACTGGAGGTCACCGGTGCCGTCTCGAGTCCCAGGCGGAATCCCTCGTGCTCCATCTGGGCCGCCAGTACCGAAAGGTCGGTGGCCCGGGCGAGGGCCTCGAGCCGGGCCGGGTCGAGAAGGTGAGTCCCCAGCCCGCGGACTCTCGCGCTCACGTCGTCCCAGACCGCGCTCATGACCGGTCCTCCAGGTGACCCAGAATCTCGATGCTGAGGGCGGGGCGCCGAGCTGCCAGACGGGTCGTCAGGGAACGATCCACCTCGACGGCGCCGTCGTCCGCGACCAGGCGGACTCCCGCAGTCACCTCACTCGACGGCACGATGGTCACCGCTTCCCGGCCCGCGACGCCCGCTTGCACCAGCGGGGCGTCGGCGGAAGCGCAGTGAATGGTGAGGGGTCCCGCAGGGAGATACCGTAGCGCCGCTTCGACGTCAGCCCGCATCGTGTCCCCATAGGCAGGGAGGTCACGCACCCGCGGCAGCTGGAGCAGGGCGGCGGCGTACACCCGGTCGAGGAAACCGGCACGGGCCTCGAGGACGCCTCGTTCGGCCTGCCGGCGGGCCTCGGCGACCTTGCGCTCCGCGGCGGCCCGAAGCGCCGCCTCATGTCCAGCGAGGGCGTCACCGGTCTCCCGGGCAGCGGTGGCGGCCGCCGCCTCGAGAATCCGGCTGGCCTCCTCCCTGGCCCGACTCAGTTCCTGATCGACTGAGGCCTGGCCGTCCCGCTCGAGCGCCACCAACAGCTCCGCGAGTGGCATCGCCGGCTCAGCTCGCGCCGCGCAGCATGATGAGGACGGCCACCACGAAGCCCAGGATCGTCATGGTCTCCGGAATGGCGAGCATGATAATCACCGTGGTGCTCAACTCGGGTTTCTCCGCGAGACTCGCCGCCGCCGCGGGTCCGATCCGCGATTGCGCCCACGCGGTCGCGAGGGCGGGGAGGCCCACGGCAATCGCCGCGCTCATGGTGATCCAGAGAACCGGCATGGTGCCCTTCCTTTCTAGGTGGGGTGATCCGGGTGCGGGCTCCAGTGCGTGAACGGACGAAACTGGGTGCCGCCCGGACTGTAGAAGCGACCGAAGAACTCGACGTAGTGCAGGCGCAGCACGTGGATGGTCGGGCTGAAAAGCCCGAGGGCGAAATTGACCAGGTGAAACAGGAGCGCGAAAATGGCGCCGACGAGCGCGCTGCCAAAGGCGCCGCTCATCCGATTGGCGACGATCGCCAGCATGACCGAGGCGGTGCCCAGGGCCATGATGCGCGCGTAGGACAGGATGTTGCCGAGGGTCGAGAGCAGTTCCACCGGGGCCACCAGGCCCTCCACGATGATGAGGACTGGAAAGGCGACCAGCAGCGCCACGACGCTGGGAGTGAACAGAGCGGCGGGAAGCACCTCGAACGCCGCGAGCAGGGCGGCCACGATGAGCAGAATCATGACCGCGGTAATCCCGCGCCCGGCCGCCTCACGCTTGTGGCCGTGGAAGGCCGATACGACGCCGAGTCCCAAACCCAGGATGACGTGCACCAGGCCCAGGGCCACGGCGAGACCGAGGAAGGGGATGATGGCGTTCTCTTTCTCCCGGTCGAAGAGCAGCGGGCCCAGTCCAAACCAGCGACGCCCGAGGTCCCCGAACAGCTCGCCGTACAGGAAACCGAATATGATGGTGAAGGCGGCGCAGGCGCCGGCGATCTGTGCGACGGCCCGCCGGGTGGAATCCGGGCTGGAATGCCGAGCGAGGAAAAGACCCAGCAGGGCCAGCGCCGTCCCGTAGCCGATGTCGCCGAGGATGAGACCAAAGAACATCGGAAAGAAGACGGCGACGAACGGCGTCGGGTCGATACTTCCGTAGCGGGGCAGAGGCAGCAGGCGGATCAGCAGCTCGAACGGGCGGAGGAGCCGGGGATTCGAGAGCACGACCGGTGCCTCCGCGCTCCAGCGCTCCGCCGCCACTTCCTCAATCGCGATCGCCGGTCCGAGCCGCTCGGGCAGAATCCGGGCTAGGCGGGGGAGAGCACCGGCCGGAACCCACCCCTCCACAATGAAGGCATGCCGGGTTCGGGCTGAAAGAATCACGGCGTCCAGCTGTTCCAGCCGGTCGTGAATCAGTGATCCGGCGCGGGCGAGCTCGGCGGACTGGGAGGCGAGGTGCTCCCGCTCCCGGGTGATCTCCTCGAGCTCCCGGGGAATGGCTGCCAGCCGTTCGCGCATTCGGGGTACCGCATCGGCCACCGAGCGGCCGCCATACGCTTCCGGCATCGAGATCTCCTCGACCCCGCTCTCGGCCAGGAGCCGCTCCAGCCGAGCCGACATGGTCAACGGAACCAGGAGGAGCAGGGCCGTTTCTCCGCCGGCGAGGGGGTAAGGGTATAGCTCGAATTCCTCCCCCAGGGCGGACTGCAGCAGCTGCCGCAGTCCGGTGACGCCTTTCGCCTGCCCGGGACGGAGAATGACATGGTAGGCCCGCCCCGTGGCCAGGCGGTGCTTCTCCCCGAGGAGGTGATCGAAGGCATCGAAGAAGCTGCGGTACTTGAGCAGGAGTGCGCGCTCTTCCTCCAGAACATTCTGGCGGGCCTGGAGCCGTTCGGCCTGGCGGCGGAGTCGGCGGGCCGACCTGGCGCACCTGACCAGGTCGAGGGGAGTGGGAGCGGCCGAAGAGATCGGTCCCGAGACTACCTGACGTCCGACCAGCCGGAGCGTGGTCTCGATGTCGTCGAGGATGCGGCAGATCTGGCGCCGCAGCCGGCTCTCCCGACCTGTGAGGACCACCGGCTCGATGCTCTGACTCGGGCTGGGGGAGGCGAGATGCATGAGCCCGAGATCCTGCACCACCCGGAGTACCTCCGGCAGCGATTGCCGAGGCCCCATGATCCGAATCCGACACATCTTGAGGATCATGCGGGTGGCCCCGATATCGTCCCGTTTCCTTCGACCAGCCGCCCCACCACCCAGACCCCAAGTTCCTTCACCCGTTCTTCACTGACAGCGAGGAAGCGTCCGGCTCGCTCCCGCCCCTCGGCCTCGGCCGCTTGGAGCCGCCGGGTGAGATCCGTCGCGGCCTTTTCTTCAAGGTCACGTCGGCTGGCGGCTTCTCTGAGGCGCGCCTGCTCCCCGGCCGCCGCGGTCTGGGCCTCGGCCCGGGCCACGATTTCCCTGGCCTCCCGGCGCGCAGCTTCCAGGCGGGCCGCGAGTTGCCCCTCTAGTTCGACCAGCCGCGACAGGTCCTCGGGCCGGGCGGAGCTGGGTGTCGGGGAGGTCATGCGGCCCACGCTGGCTCCGGATCGGGTAGCACAATGAAATTCACCGCGAGTGGTACCGATATCAGCATGGTACCAATAGCGCAGGCCGGTCTGGAACAGATAATTAACCTGGAGTTAAGCCAGCCTTCATGATTCCGATTGGATGTTGACCCCTGCCAACGCGCGGGTCCGCTGGATCCGTGGTTACCTCGACCTCCGACGGCGACCTGCTCTCGCCGCCTCGCCAGACTCTCCAGGACCGGAGGATCCGCTATGTACTCTCCGCAGGCCCGACCCTGGACCGAGGGCGACACACTCGGTCAATATCTGGAACGGAGCGGTGTCTCGCGCCGCGACTTCCTTGCCTTCTGCGGTAACTTGTGCGTGGTCCTCGGGCTCGGGGCCTCCGCGGCGCCGAAGGTGGCCCGCGCGCTCCAGGCGGTGAAGCGGCCGACGGTCATCTGGCTGCAACTGCAGGAATGCACCGGCTGTGTGGAGAGCGTGCTCCGGACCGCGGACCCCACCATCGGCAATCTGGTCCTCGACCTGATCTCCCTGGACTATCAGCACACCCTCATGGCCGGCGCGGGGAGCGCCGTGGAGTCGGCGCTCAAGGACTCGATGAAGACCAACCACGGGTCATACGTCCTCGTGGTGACCGGCTCCATCCCCACC
>JBGPJS010000056.1:0-12769 GCA_041485505.1 Gemmatimonadota bacterium
CAAGGAGCTGCTCGAGCACTTCATCGAGCACCGCCACGAGATCATCGTCCGCCGGACCCGGTTCGATCTCGACGCCGCCGAGGCGCGGGAGCACATCCTGGAGGGCCTCAAGATCGCCGTCGATAACATCGACGAGGTCATCAAGATCATCCGCAAGTCGGAGGACACGGGCGAGGCCGATCAGCGGCTCCGGAAACGGTTCGGGCTTTCCGAGAAGCAGAGCGAAGCGATCCTCAACATGCGGCTCGCCAAGCTCACCGGCCTCGAAATCGAGAAGCTGGAGGCCGAGCTCAAGGAGGTGCGCGGGACCATCAAGGAGCTCAAGGGCATTCTGGCTTCGAAGCCCAAGCGGATGAACATTCTCAAGGAAGAAATGGCCGAGGTGACCAAGTCCTTCGGCGATGAACGGCGCACCGAGATCGTGGCGGACCAGAGCGACTTCTCGGTGGAAGACCTGATTGCCGAAGAGGACATGGTCATCACCATCTCCCATACCGGCTACATCAAGCGGATCGCCGTCACGACCTACCGGCGGCAGCGCCGCGGGGGTCGGGGACTCAACGCCATGGGAACCAAAGAGGATGATTGGGTCGAACACCTCTTCATCGCGAGCACCCATGACTACCTGATGTTCTTCACCAACACCGGCCAGGTCTACTGGCTCAAGGTCCATGAGATCCCGCAGGGCGGCCGCGCCAGCCGGGGGAAGCCGGTGGTCAACTGCATCGCGATCAAGACCGACGAGCGGGTCGCGGCTCCGGTGGCGGTCCGGGAATTCGCCGATGACAAATGGCTGCTGTTCGCCACCCGTCTCGGCACGGTGAAGAAGACCGTCCTCTCGGCCTACGGCAACGTCCGCTCCAACGGGATCAACGCCATCAACATCGAGCCCGGCGACCAGCTGATCGACGTGCAGATCTGCGATGCCAACAGCGATATCGTGCTCGCCACCTCGGACGGCATGAGCATCCGGTTCCACCAGGGCGACGTGCGCGACATGGGCCGGGTCGCCACCGGGGTCAAGGGCGTCGAACTCGAGAAGGGGGACGCGGTCATCGGGATGGTGATCATCCGGCGCGACAGCACCCTGCTGGTGGTCACGGAGAAAGGATTCGGGAAGCGCTCTGAACTGCAGGACTACCGGGTGCAGAAGCGAGGGGGTAAGGGGATCATCACGCTCAAGAAGACCGACAAGACCGGTGCTGTCGTGGCGCTCATGGAGGTTCAGCCGGGCGACGAGCTGATGATGATCACCCGCCACGGAGTGATCATCCGCCTGCCGGTGGACGGCATCCGCGTGATCGGCCGCAATACCCAGGGGGTGAAGGTGATGAACCTCGATGCCGGCGACGCGGTGGTCGACGTGGCGCGGGTAGTCAACGAGGATGCGGGCGGCGCCGAGGAGAATGGGAACGGAGAGGAGCCGGCATCCGACGAGTAGGGGCGCGGCAGGGGCGCGGCCTGCGGCGCCCCTACTGCTTGATAAAGCCTGCAGGTGCCGGTACTTTCGCCGCTTACCCACGGTGATCGGAGACGGGATGGCGGGCGTGATGACGGAGGCGAAACCGACGATGGCACTCGAGACCATTCGGGCGGCAGCGGAGGGTCTCACGGGGGTGGCGATTCGGACGCCCCTGATCGAGGCCCCGACCCTCTCCCGTACCTTCGGTGCGCCGGTCCGCCTCAAGTGCGAACACCTCCAGCCGGTCGGCGCCTTCAAGATCCGCGGCGCCTACACCGCGCTTTCCCGACTCTTGCCCGCCGATCGGGCCCGCGGAGTGGTCACCCATTCGAGCGGCAACCACGGGCAAGCCGTCGCGTATGCCGCCAAGCTCCTGGGCATCCCGGCGGTGATCGTGATGCCGGCCGGCGCACCCAAGGTCAAGGTCGACGGCGTCAGGAGTCACGGGGGCGAAGTGGTCTTCGTGCAGCATAACTCGGAGCGCGAACCCCGGGCCCATCAGATCGCCGCCGAACGCGGCATGGTGCCGATCCCGCCGTACGAAAACGCCGACGTCATTGCGGGGCAGGCCACCTGCGGTCTCGAGATCCTCGAGGAATGGCCGGAGGTGTCCACTATTCTGGCACCGATCGGGGGGGGCGGCCTCCTGGCCGGGATCGCGACGGCGGTGGCGTCCTTCAAGCCGTCGGTGCGGGTGATCGGGGTCGAGCCGGCGGCGGTACCCAAACTCTCGGCGGCGCTCGCCGCCGGGACGCCGGTCACGGTGGAGCGGGCTCAGAGCCTGGCCGACGGACTGCTTCCTCCCGCCATCGGCCGGCTCCCCTGGGTCCACATCGGGCCGGTGGTTCGGGAGGCCGCGGCGGTGAGCGAGGCGGAGCTGGCTCGGGCCGTCAAGTTCCTGTTCCAGGAGCAGGGGCTCCGGGTGGAACCTTCCGGCGCGGCGGCGGTGGCCGCCCTTCTCGCCGGGCGAGTCCACGCCGACGGCCCCGCGGCCATCGTGCTCAGCGGAGGCAACATGGACCCGGATCTGTTCCAGAGCCTGGTACGCTGACGGCATGAGCCTTTCTCCCAAGATCATCGTCGCGGATGACGACCAGGCACTCTCCCGCACCTTGACGTGGATCCTTAAGGAGAACGGCTACGACGTGGTAAGCGTACCGGGGGGAGAGCACTTGCTGGACCACCTCGAGAGCGATCAGTTCGATCTTCTCCTCCTCGACATCATGATGCCCAAGGTGGACGGCCTGCAACTCCTGGAGCGGGTCAAGAGCGATCCCCGGCACAAGGACCTGCCGGTGCTCATGATCTCGTCCATGCCTCCGGAGGAAGCGACGGTTCGCTCGCTGGGTCTGGGCGCGGCAGATTTCATTTCCAAGCCATTCCGGGTGCGGGAGCTCCTGGCGCGGGTCAAGGCGCACCTTCGAGTGGGCCGGGAGCTGAACCAGGCCCGGGCGGAGGCCCGCTCCCGCTCCGAGATGGTGGACATCCTCCAGGAAGTCACCGCTTCACTCAAGCCGGACGAGATCTATCACATTCTGGTACGCCGGGTGGCCCGGGGGCTCAAGATTTCCAAGTGTTCGCTGATCATCGCCAACCCCGGTGACGAGCATGGTGTGGTGGTGGCGGCGTACGAGAACCCGATGCTGCGCAACCTTCGGATCGAGCTCAAGCGCTACCCCGAGGTGGTCAAGGCGCTGGAGAGTCGGGAGATCATCCTGGTGCAGGACGTCCTCACGGACCCCCTCTATCGCGAGGTGCGGGCGGAGTGGGAATCCGAAGGGCGGGTGGTGCCGACCCGCTCCGCGATTGCGCTCCCGTTCAGCTTGCGCGACCAGCCCGCCGGCATCTTCTTCCTGCGTACCACAGCCGAGGATCCCCCGCTGAACCGGCAGGACGTGGAGTTTGCCGATCAGGTGATTCGCGCCGCGGTAGCCGCGCTCGAGAAGGCCTACGATCTCGAAAACGCGGTGCTGGGCAAGGAACAGATGAAGCAGCTGGCGGAAACCGACCCGCTGACGGAAACCTTCAACCGGCGGGCGCTGGCCGAGAAGCTGCTGCAGGAAATGGAACGGGCCAATCGGTACGGCACCGTCCTGACCTGCCTCATGGCGGACATCGACAACTTCAAGGCCATCAACGACACCTATGGGCACCTCATGGGGGACAGTGTGCTGCGGCAGTTGGCGGGGATTCTCCGCCGGGAGCAGCGCGCGGTCGACATCGTGGCGCGCTATGGAGGCGAGGAATTCGTGATCCTGCTGCCAGAGACCGGTGGGAGTGGCGCCCGGATCTTCGCCGAACGCATTCTCCGCCGGGTGGCCACCCACGACTTCGGCGATTCCGGCCGGCCCATTCATGTGACCATCAGCATCGGCATCGCCTCCTTCCCCGACGACCGGGTGGGCGACGGGGAGTCGCTCCTCAAACTGGCCGACGCCAACCTCTACAAGGCCAAGGTGGACGGCCGGAACCGGTTCCGCGATTGAGCACCCGACGCTGTCCCCGGTGTAACAAGACCTACCCCGACCCGGCACGATTCTGTCCCCGGGATGGTTCGCCGCTGGTGGAAGTGGCGGGCGGAGACCCGGTCTCCGCGTCCTCGACCGCGAACCCGGAACAGCCTCGTACCCTGATCCGAGCGGCTGCGCTGCCTCGGGCCCCGGGCTCGGACCGGGCCAGCTCGCTGACCAACCAGCTCCTCGATGACCGCTACCAGGTGGGAAAGAAGCTGGGCGAGGGCGGCATGTCCTACGTCTACCTGGCGCGGGAAGCCTCGAGCGGGGAAACCGTCGCCATCAAGGTGTTGAGTCCCAAGTTGAGCGGCGACCAGAGCTCGGTGGAGCGGCTCCGTCGAGAGGCCGGGCTCGCGATGCGGCTGGATCACCCCAACGTTTGCCGCATCCTGCGCCTGGGGGAGACCGAGGACGGGCTGATTTATCTCGTCATGCCGTACCTCGCCGGAGAATTGCTGAGTGACCGCGAGGTGAAGCAGGGTCCGCTGCCGCTGGATATCGGGATCCCCCTGCTGATCCAGATGTGCCACGGTCTCCAGCACGCCCACGAGCTGCACATCATCCATCGAGATCTCAAGCCCGAAAACGTGATGCTGGTACCGGACCCCAAGGGTCCGGGTAGTCTTCGCGCGGTGGTCATGGATTTCGGACTGGCCAAGGAACGCCGGCAGGAGCCCGAGGTGGCCAAGCTTACTGCCACCGGGATTGTGCTGGGTACTCCGGAGTTCATGAGCCCGGAACAGATCCGGGGCCGCCCGCTCGATGGCCGGAGCGATGTCTACGCCCTCGGCATCCTCGGCTTCGAGTTGTTCACGGGGCAGCTGCCGTTCCAGGGTAAGAACGCGCAGGAAATGATGATCGCGCGGCTCCGAGGCAAGCCCAAGAGCCTGCGCGAGGTCCGGCCCGAAATGCCGGCGCGTTTGGACGGGGTCCTCACCAAGGCGATGGCGCTGGACCCGGCCGAACGGTTTCCCACCATGACCGGGTTCGGCGAGGCGTTGAGCGGGGCGGAGGAGAGTGGGGTGTTTGCGAGGCTCTTTAAGCGGTAAACCGTAAACAGTAAACAGTGAACAGGGGTAACATGGCAGCTTCTCGCCACGGGCGCGGGACCATTCCCGGAACCGCCCGTTCACTGTTCCCGGTTTACCGTTCAGGCTTCTCCATTCAATGAAACGCTACCCCGCCTTCGATCCCCCCGAATACGTCACCTGGAAACCCCTGCCGGAACTGGTCCACGGGTACCGGGAAAGCCTGGCCGGCGACCCGGCCCGGCGCGCCCTGGTGGAGGCGCTGAGTCGGCAACAGCTCCTTACGCTCTACGCCCGCCTCCTGCGCGCCCGGTTGCACGACATCGGGCTCAAGCGCTGGGTACGCCAGGGCATTATCTCCAAGGCCTGGCTCGGCACCGGCGAGGAGGCGGCGACCACGGGCCCGGTCTTCGCGCTCGATCCCGCCACCGACTACGCCTCGCCCATGATTCGGAACCAGTCGGCCTGCTGCGACATGGGGATGCCGCTGGCCGACCTGTTCCGCGCCTATCTCGCCGCCGCCAACGGCCCATCGCGGGGACGCGACGTGCACATCGGATCGCTGCCCCATCACGTCATACCGCCGGTCTCACCGGTCGGAGTCATGGTGCCGGTGTGCATGGGGATCGCCCTTGCCGCCCAGCTTCGTGGCGAGCCGACGGTGGTCCTCAACTGGATCGGTGACGGCTCGGCCAAGGCCGGGGTGACGCACGAAGGGCTCAACTTCGCGGCGGTGCGCCGGGTCCCCGCCATCTTTATCATCCAGAACAACCAGGTGGCGTTGGGTACCCGGCTCGAGCAGCACCACGCCGCGGCCGACTTTTCCGATTGGCCCCGGGCCTACGGCATGGCGGGCTGGTCGTTCGACGGAAACAACGTGCTGGACGCCTACGCGGCCACGCGTCTCGCCGTAGATCGGTGCCGGCGGGGCGAGGGCCCGGTGTTGCTGCTGACCGAAACCTTCCGCATGGGCAGTCACGCGACCCACGACGAACGGGAGGCCCGCATCACCTTCCCGGCGCGACTATTCGAGGAGTGGGGGCGGAAGGATCCGATCGGCCTCTACGAAGAGTATCTCAAGCAGCGCGACATCCCGGCCGGCGATCTCGACGCGGTCGAGGGCAGGGTCGAGCTCGAGGTGGACCGCGCGGCCGCGGAGGCGCTGGTCGACCGGGAAACGCTGCCGGTGCCCGAGTCCGCGCTCGATGATGTGTATGCCCGGCGACCTTGAGGGCCCGAGCGATCCCTTGGTGAATCACAGAGGCGCAGAGGACACAGATGGGTTTCAACCCTGCTGACGTATCGAGGTGGCAATGACTACAGTATCGAGGTTCTCCCGTCGCGGCTTCGCGCGGCTCGCGTTGGTCGCGCTGGCAAGCTTTGTCACCGGCGCCACGGGAATGTGGTTGGCTCGGACCCGGCACGCGCCCCTCGATCCGGTGACCACGCACGGCGAATGGGCCTACATCCGGAAAGCCACCGGCGATTCGATCCGGGCCTATGTGGCCTATCCCGAGCGCAAAGACGCCGCTCCCGCGATCCTCGTGATCCACGAGATCTTCGGCCTGACCGACTGGGAACCCACGGTGGCCGACCGGCTGGCCGGAAATGGCTACGTCGCGATAGTACCCGACCTGCTCTCCTCCCGATTCGGCATGACGCCGGCCAACCCGGACTCCGGGCGGAAGCTCACCGCCCAGCTGGTCCCCGATCAGGTCACCGCCGATCTCGACGCGACCTACGGGTACCTGAACGGGCTGCCGGCGGTAAGGAAGGATGCGGTGGCCACGATCGGGTTCTGCTGGGGTGGGGGACAGAGCTTCCGCTATGCCACCAACAATCCAAAGCTCAAGGCCGCCGTGGTGTGCTACGGTCCCGCACCGGATACCGCGGCGATGGCGCGGATTCAGGCCCCCCTCCTCGGTGTATATGGTGAGGACGACGCCCGGATCGACGCCTCGCTCCCCGATGTCGCCGGAGGGCTCCAGGCCCTCGGCAAGAACTTCAGCTACGACCTCTATCCCGGTACCGGGCACGGCTTCCTCAAGCCGGGGCGCAAAGGCTCCGATAGCGATCAGGTGGAGAAAGCCTGGACCCGGATTCTGTCATTCTATGGCGCAATATTGCACCCATAGGGTGAACGATGAACAGCCAACAGTGAACGGGCCCCGCCCGACCACCCGGTTCACTGTTCACGGTTCACTGTTTACGTTGCTGGCATGATTCTCCACTTCGTTCTCTTCCGCTTCAAGCCCGGAACCGACTCGGCCCGGATTGCCCGGGCTGGTGAAGCGTTTCTCGCCATGCAGGGACAGATCCCGGAGATCCGCGCGGTGAGCTGGGGGCCGAACCTGGGGCCGAGTGCCGCCGAGTATTCTCAGGTCCTAGTGGTCACCGTGGACGATATGGCGGCGGTGCAGCGTTATCTCGACCACCCAGTACACCGAATGACGGTGGCGGAGCACCTCGGTGAGATTCGCGAGGCACGGCTGGCCGCCGATCTCGAGGTGAGTGGTAAGCAGTGAGCGGTAAGCGGGAGCGCTTGTTCCCGGTTCCCCGTTCCCGGTTTCCCGCTTAGTGTTGTCCCCATGATTCTCCCCCTTCTTCTGGCCCTGCAGGCGCCGGCCCCCCTCGCGGCACGCGCCGATAGCATCCGACCGCTGCACGACGCCCTGGACTACGACATCACGATCATTGTGGGGGACACCGGCAGCCACATTGTCGGCCAGGTGCAGACCCGGTGGCGGCTCGAGTCCGATCTGCCGGTGCGGATCGACCTCGACTCAACCATGCGAGTGGTCCGGGTGCTCATGGACGGCAAGGAAAACACTCGGCTTTTCCGTACCATCTGGGCCCGGGAGCCCAACCGGATCATCGTGCCGCACGAAAAGCACCAGGGCGACACGCTGGTGACGATGGTCCGCTACCATGGCACTCCAAAGGACGGGCTGATCATCGGCAACAATGCCTACGGTGCGCGGACCGCGTTCGCCGATAACTGGCCCGACCGGGCCCATCACTGGCTCGCCTCACAGGACCAGCCGGACGATAAGGCCACCGCGCGATTCCACGTCGAGGTGCCCGCGGGTATGGAAGGGATCGCCAACGGCACCCTCGAAAAGGTGGACACCCTGCCCAGGGGGAGGACGGTGTGGCACTACCGGATCCGGGAGCCGGTTCCGGTCTACACCATGGTCGTCGCGGCGGCCCGGTTTGCAACGACCCGCTTGCCCGACGCGGCCTGCGCGCTCAAGTGCGTGCCGATCTCCATCAAGACCTATCCGGAGGACTCGGCGTTCGCGGTCCAGGGACCATTCCGACGGGCCGGGGAGATCGTGGACTTCTTCAGCCACCTGATTGGGGCCTTCCCATTCGAGCGGCTCTCCCAGGTGGAATCGGCCACGATCTACGGCGGGATGGAGAACGCGACCGCGATTTTCTACGATCAGAAGGCCTACGGGAAGAAGTCACTCAGTGAAGAGACCGTCGCCCACGAGACCGCGCATCAGTGGTTCGGCGACGCCGTCACCGAGGATGACTGGCATCATCTCTGGCTGTCGGAGGGATTCGCGACCTACTTTGCCGGGCTCTGGGAGGAGCATGTCGGGGGTCGCCAGGCGCTGGACAGCGTGATGGGTCAGGCCGCCGAACGCGTTTTCGAGTCGACCGCGACCGAGCGCCCCATTCTGGATCTCCAGGCGACGGACCTGATGGGGCTGCTCAACTCCAACAACTATCCCAAAGGCGCATGGGTGCTCCACTCCCTGCGCGGGCTCATGGGTGACTCGGCGTTCTTCGGCGGCATCCGGGAGTACTACCGCCGCTACCGGGACAGCACCGTGCTGTCCGCTGACTTTGCAGCGGTGATGTCGGCCGCGGCCGGCCAGGACCTCACCTGGTACTTCACCCAGGCGCTTACTCAGCCGGGATACCCGGTCCTGGAGGTCACCTGGAGCTACGCCAAGAAGAGACTCACGCTCGCCTTCACTCAGACCCAGAATCCAGCGTGGGGCGAGTACCGTCTACCCGGGATCACGGTTCTGGTGGATGGGAAGCCGGTGAGGGTCAATATCGAGGGAAGGAACAGCCAGGCCGTGATCGAGAATGTCGTCGCTGCGCCCAAGAGCGTCGTGGTCGATCCGGAGAGATGGTGGCTGCTTAAGTGGACTACCGGAGAACGGGGAACTGGGAACGGGGAACGGTGACACCAATCCCGTTCCCTTTTCCCTTTTCCCTTTTCCCCGGGGTTGCGGGGCTGCTGGTGGTGGCAGGGTGTCGCGGCACCCTCTCGCCGCTCTCCAACCGCGTCGCCGTCGCTGAAGAGCCCTATGCCGTTTTCGTCGGTGATGGGGAAGGCGGGGTGGGAGACCTCTTCGCCGTCGGGGCGGGTGGCGGCCAGGTTTTTCAGATCACCTTCACCCGGGTCGACGAGCGGGCCCCGGCGCTGTCACCGGATGGGGTGATGCTCGCGTTCCTTCGTGCCGGGGGGTCGGAGAATCGGGCCGGACCGGGGGTCGCGGTGATGAACCTGCTGAATGGGGCGGAGCGCGATTTCTCTCTGCCCAACGATGCCGGCACAGCCACCCGGCTGGCTTGGTCGCGGGACGGTAGGGTCATTTACATCGCCTCGTCGGGTGGTGCCTACCGGGTGGCCGCCCCACCCAGTGATTCCTCGCCCTCGAAGGTCGGGGCTGAGGAGATTCCCGCCGGCGATTCTGCTCTCAGCGTCATTCTCGGCGAGCCCCCGTTCGCCCGGGTGATCACCTGCGCGGCCGGCACCGGCCTCTGTCTCGAGAACGCATCAGGCCATGCGGAACCGATGGCCGCAACCGGCCGCGATGCGACACGCTGGGGTGCTGACTCGGTGGGGTACTTCGTTGGCGAGACCTTCACCGTCCGGCCCCTCGGTTCCGGGACCGCGCGGACTCTCCGATGGAATCGGCCGCCGGAGCATCCCAGGGAGCTGGTGTTCTTTCCGGGGTCGGGTGAGAGGTGAGACAGTAAACGGTAAACAGTAAACAGTGAACAGGGGTGTTGGGCGGGGCCGGTTCACCGTTCACTGTTTACCGGTGGGGTGGGGGATGGCAGTGCAGGGTGGACGGCGATCGCGTCCCACGCCGCCTCCAGGGTCTGTGCCACCTGTGGATGATCGGGCCCCCACTCCTTGGTGCCGATCCGTTCGATGGCCAGCGCCACCAGCTGAAACCAAACCGCCGCCCACAATTCGGCGGGGCCCGCCCGCACCACGCCGTCGGATTTCCCCATCGCGACGATCTGTTGCACTCCCTCCCGGAACTCCCGCGCCGCGTCTCGGCTCTTGTCATCGAGGAAGCGGTCCTCCCGGGATGAGAGCAGCATTCGCATGAGCGCCGGGTCGCGATCGGCAGCCTCGATCAGCTGGCGGGCGACCTGCTGCAGCCGTTCCGGAGCCTTGAGGCTCCGGTCACCTTCCGTCTCCCGGATGACCTTCAGCCCCCACCGCTGGGCCCCACGGTAGGCCTCGTTGAGCAGGTGCTCCTTGCCCGTAAAGTGCCGATAGATGGTGCCCTCGGCGACGCCCGCACGTTGCGCTATCGCCGGCGTGGTGGTCCCCAGGAATCCGGCGGTGGTGTAGAGATCGAGGGCCGCACGAAGTAGCCGCTGCCGGGTCGCTTCGCCGTCGCGGCGGGATGTGGGGGTGGGAGAAGTCATGGGCGGAATTTAGTCTTATTTGCGCCTTCATTGGAGCTTCATCTGGGGGCCATTAGCTATTAGCCATTAGCGATTAGCCATTAGCTTTCACGGATCGGCGAACGGCGAACGGCGAACGGCGAACGGCGAACGGCGAACGGCGAACGGCTAACGGCTATCGGCTAACGGCTAACGGCCGCCACCAACTCGAGACCGACATGCTTGACTTCAAGACACTCTGGGCAAGTGCCTACACCTTCGCCGATTACCTGGTGGCGAGCACCGAACACAAGGGGCTGTGGGAAGGGGTCTACCGACTGGCCCGGATCCCCGGCTGGGCCCTGATGTCACTGCCGACCGGGGCCGAGCGGAGGCTTCTGGTCATCGCGGAGGACTGGTGCGGGGACGCCTCGAATACGGTGCCGGTGCTGGCAAGGTGGGTGGAACAGGTGCCCGGGCTCGAGCTGAAGCTCATCCGGCGGGACGAGCATCCCGAAGTAATGGATTGCTACCTGACCAACGGTTCCCGCTCGATCCCGATTGTCATCGCGCTCGACGGCAGCTTTCGCGAGGTGGGCCATTGGGGCCCCCGTCCCGCCGAGCTGCAGGCTTGGGTCATGGCCAACCAGTCCAACATCCCGAAGCCGGAGCTCTATCCGCAGGTGCGGCGCTGGTACGCCAAGGACAAGGGTGAGACCACGATTCGGGAAGTTCTGGCCGTGATGCAGGTGGCGGGGGTGAAGGTGGCCTGAATCGGTAAGAGGTGAGCGGTAAGCGGGGTGCTCCGATCAGCAAAGACCCACCGTCGCCTGTGACATCGGAGGGTCGGTTGCCACTGAAGTGCCCCGCTTACCGCTCACTGCTTGCCGTTGTTAGAACATCCATCCGCTCCCCAGGGAAAAGACGAACCCTTCCGACCCCCCGGCGAAGTTGAAGCTGAAGATGTTGTTCCGCAGTATGCGAAGCGCGATGCCGCCGCCGCCTCCCAGCTTCATGCCGTCGGTAGTGAGTCTGAAGGATTCCCCTTCGAAGACCCGTCCCGCATCCCCGAAGGCGAGCAGAGTGACCGCGCCGAAATCTCCCAGGTCAATGAGGTTGTGCCGAACCTCCAGATTGGCCAGCAGCACGTGCTGACCGGCGAGGCGCTGGTAGTCGATGCCGCGATGTGAGGTGGCGCCTCCCAGGATCTGGACCACATTTTCCCAAGCGGGGACCTCGAACTTCGCGTTGAGGGGTGGGGTGCCCGTGGTGCCGGAGCCGAGGACACGAAGCGCCGCCACGGTGCCTTCGCGAATCTGGAGATAGCCGCGCGCAATCCCGGTGAACCGCCCGTAGCCCTGCCCGCCGGTCCCGCCGGAGGCATCGGCCTCGATGAACAGGCCCTGATGGGTGTTGAAGTCGTTGTCACGGGTGTCGTAGATCAACGCCACGCCGCCCAGCACATCGGTGTCCTTGATTAGGTTGCCCTCGGTGGTTCGGAACACCGAGGGTCCGGGAAGGGCGCTGAACCGGCTGTGCTCAACCCCGGCCCCGAGTGCCACGGAGAAGTTCTTCCCCAGCGCACGGGTCACTTGGGCCTGTCCGAAGTATCGGGTGCGGCGGGTCCGGTAGTAGAAGGGTTGCGTGCTGCTGACGAGGGCGTTGTCATTCACGGTGGAGTTGCCGAGTCCCCAGAACCCGAACCGCGCATCGCGGATGGTGCCCAGCTGCGCCAGAACTCGCCAGTTCTTCCAGAGCAGCGGAGCTCGGAACCCGGCGACCGCGATCCGGCTTCCCTTGAGACTGGCACCGGCATCGAGGGTGAATTTGGCGGCAAAGGCGGAGCGGGCGAAGTAATCCGCCGCTTTGCGCTGCTCGTAGTGCGCCATCAGGAGCGGGAAATCGCGCCCCTGTGAGGTCAGGTAGGGGTAGTAACTGTCCTTCCAGGGGAACTCGTCATTCTCTTGGGCCGCGAGTTGACGGGCACCGCCGAGCACTCCGATGCTCAGGCCGCAGACGAGCAGGAAATGGCGAACCCGCGGGGTTCGTCTGGTCATGGCTTCTCGTAGAGGTAGGCGCCGTCCCGGAGGTTCGCCGCCTTCCCGTCGTTGGCGGCG
>JBGPJS010000057.1:0-12754 GCA_041485505.1 Gemmatimonadota bacterium
CCGAGTGGGGTCACGGGCGTGGCCCGAATCCCGATCGGACTCTACTACACCGGCTTGAGTGGTCCGGCGAAGGGCGGCATGGCATTCCGTCCGCTCCTGACGGGGACGACCACGGCGACCGTGACCATTCCGGGCTACACCACCATGACCGTCAACGGATTCCGCTCCGTCACGGTGACGCAGCCGGTGATCACGGTCAACGTCAACTCCGCGCAAGTCGGCAGCGGCCTGCAGGAGGCCGGGAGCGTCAGCTTGAACGCGAGCAGCCACAACGGCGCCGATATCGTGCTCACCAGCTCGGACCCGACCATCATGCTGATCGACACCTTGGTGAGCGGTCCGGGCTACCCGTCCATCACCAAGCATCTGAATAACGGAGCGGCCTCGTTCACCTACTACTACCAGGCGATCGAGGGTAAGACCGGGCCGGTGTCCGTCACGGCGACCGAGCCGCGGTTCGTTACCGGGACCGTGAGTGTGACCCTGGTGCCGCCGGCGGTCGAGATCCAGAACCTCCCGGCCACCATCTCAGTGACCGGTCCGGACGTCGGGTTCTACGCGCAGGTCGGAATCATCAACGGCCAGGGCACCGGGCTGAGCCGGGCCGAGAACGTCCGGGGTGGTGCGCCCGGGCCGCTGATCGCGACCTTCACCAGCGGAACTCCGGCGGTCGGCACCATCGTGGATCTGACCGGACCTCCGGGGGCCCCGACCAAGACGGCGCAGATTGTTCCCGGTCTTTACTACACACCGACCTCGGTGGCCTCGGGCGGGGTCGGGTTCCATCCACTCACGACCGGTCCGAGCCTGGTCACCGTGGACATTACCGGCTTCACCAGGACTACCACGAACGGCAACCGGGTGATCACGGTACAGTAGGGCGGGCTGGTTTACCTCACCCCGAACCCCCTCGCCACTTTGTGGCGAGGGGGTTTGCTTTGTTAAGTAAAGTACTTGACAGTATCTGCCAAACGCCCTAGTTTGTTCCCTATGTCCGCCGCCCGTCCCCTCCGCCCTCGACCCGACGTTACCCCGGCCCTCCACGACCGGGCCATCGACAACCTGCGTTTCATCCGCGAGACCATGGAACGGGCCGGGGAGTTTACGGCAGTTCCAGGATGGGGCGGGGTGGCCATGGGGGTGACCGCCCTCGCCGCCGCCGGGCTCGCCGCCGTCCAGCCCATTCCCGATCGCTGGATGATGGTCTGGATGGGGGAAGCGGCGCTGGGTTCGCTGATCGGCGCCGTCGCCCTCATCTCCAAGGCCAGCGCCGCAGAGGTGCCGCTCAGCTCCGGCCCGGGCCGGCGGTTCGGCCTGAGCTACGCCCCGCCCATGCTGGTCGGCGTTGCCCTGACCATCGTGCTCTATCGTGCCGCGCTGTTCCAGGCGCTCCCCGGCACTTGGCTTCTCCTCTACGGGACCGCCGTCGTCACCGGCGGGGCTTTCTCGGTCCGCATTGTCCCCGTGATGGGGCTCTGCTTCATGGCCCTGGGCGCCCTGGCGCTGTTCGCTCCGGCATCCTGGGGAGACCTGTTCATGGCGGCGGGCTTCGGCCTGCTGCACATCATCTTCGGCGTCCTGATCGCACGGAGGCACGGTGGCTAAGTCCAGCACGGCCCGGAAACACCAGGACGGCGGCGCCGAGGAGCGGGGAGGGGGGCTCAAGGGGGTGGGGGGACGGGCCTCGGAAAAAGGGACCGCGGCGCTCGACCGGCTGATCCACGAGCGGATCCGGCTCGCTCTGGTGAGCGCCCTCGCGGTCAACCCCTCGCTCACCTTCAATGAACTGAAAGGCCTTCTGGGTACCACCGACGGCAACCTCAGCGTCCACGCTCGGAAGCTGGAGGACGCGGGCTACGTCGCCTGTGCCAAGTCGTTCGAGGGCAGGGTGCCGAAGACCGAGTTCAAATTGACGGCCGCGGGGCGGAAGGCGTTCGAGAAGTACCTGGATCACATGGAAGGGTTGATTCGGAACATGCGAGGCAGCCGGTGAGAGGAATCCTGAATCTCGAATCCTGAATCCCGCTCTTTTTTTTGAGGCTTAACTTTACCATGCAAAGTACTTCTCATAAAGCCACCCCCGTCCACCTCGCCATCATCATGGATGGCAACGGCCGTTGGGCCGCCCAGCGTGGCCTGCCGAGGTCGCAGGGCCACCGCGCCGGGGCCAGGACCATCAGCCGGATCGTCGAGGCGGCGGCGGCCCAACCGATCGCCAGTCTCACCCTCTACGCCTTCTCGGCCGACAACTGGAGGCGGCCCGAGCCCGAGGTCCAGGAATTGATGCTGCTCTTCCGGGAATATCTGCTGGGCGAGATCGGCCGTTGCGTAAGCCACGATATCCGGCTCAGCGTGATCGGCCGCCGTGACCGTCTCTCACTTCCGCTCCGCGCCGCGATCGCCACCGCGGAAAAGGCGACGGCGGGCGGAGCCGGCCTGCGGCTCCGGATCGCGATCGACTATTCGTCCCGCGACGCCATCCTGCTCGCGGCCACTCGTCGGGGGCGGAACGGGCCCATGACGCGAGCGCGATTCGCCCGCCTCCTGGCCGAGGTCTCCCACGATCCGGATCCGGCGCCCGAAGTGGATCTCCTGATCCGCACCGGCGGGGAACAACGGCTGAGCGACTTTCTCCTCTGGGAATGCGCCTATGCGGAGCTCTACTTCACCGCGAGGATGTGGCCCGACTTCGCCCCCGGGGATCTGATTCATGCGCTGGAGAGTTTCCGGGCGCGCCAGCGGCGCTTCGGGTCGCTTCCCGGACAGGTCGGCGTGAGGCTGCGCGCGGCGGGGGAACCATGAATCCGATCCGCTCACTCGGTGCCGCACTTGCCCTCGGTCTTCTGGGAGACCTGCTGTTCCGGGATGCCGCTCTCGGGATCAACCTGCTGATCTGGGTCACGGTCCTGGGAATGGACTGGCTGGTCCTCAGCCAGGAGCGGAAAGCGCCGTTCACGCGGTCCGAGGTCTGGCTCTGGGCCGCCATGTTGTTCTTCGCCGCCGCTGTGGCCGGGCGGGCTTCGCCGGCGCTCGGGTTCTTCAATTTCACCGCGATGGCCGGCGCCGCGGCGCTGCTGCCGTTCGGCCAGCCCGAGGCCAGCCCGGTGATCTCCCGTCTTCGGGTGCGAGACGCGATACGGGCAGCGCTCGGTGCGGGGGGCAGTCTGGTGGCAGGACTTCTCCCCGCGATTCTGCATGAACGGGGTCCCCGTGCGATCGCCGGTGCCGGTCGGGGCAGAGATGCCCTGGCCGCGGGACGTGGAGTGCTCCTGGCCGCCCCGCTGCTGCTGGTGTTCGCTTCGCTGTTCAGTTCGGCCGACGAGGGCTTCCGCCGCCTCGCGGCGCGACTCTTCGATTTCGATCTCTCGTCTCTTGTCTCCCACCTCTTCTTTGTCGGACTCTTCGCCTGGGTGGCCGGGGGGTTCTTCACGACGGCGGGGCGGCGGGACGGTGGGACGGTGGGACAGCTAGAGATGACACATCCGTCCCACGGTCCCACTGCCCCACGCCCGTTCGTCGGAGCTATCGAAGTTGGCGTGATTCTCGGCCTGCTCAACCTCCTCTTCCTCAGCTTCGTGATTCTGCAGCTGGGCTATTTCTTCGGTGGCGCCGAGGCGGTGCGGGCGGTCGCGGGGCTGACGTATGCGGAGTACGCGCGGCGCGGGTTCTTCGAACTGGTCTCGGTGGCGGCGCTGGTGCTCCCGGTCTTGCTCGGCGGGCAGGCGGTCCTCGGGCCGGGCGACCGCCGCGCCGAGCGGGTGTTCCGGTGGAGCGCCCGGGCGTTGGTCGGACTGGTCTTCGTGGTCATGGCGTCGGCGGTGCACCGAATGGTGCTCTATCAGCGCGAGTTCGGGCTGACTGAGCTCCGGTTCTATGCCTCTGGATTCATGGGGTGGCTCGGTGGCGCGTTCATCTGGTTGCTGGCGACGGCGCTTCGAGGCCGGCCGGAGCGGTTCCTCCCGGGCGCGCTCCTGGCCTGGGCGATCGGAGTCGCCGGACTCGACGCCGTGAATCCGGACCGGGTGATCATCGAAACCAACCTGGCACGAGCCGAGGCGGGCCGGAGCATGGATGTGTCGTACGCCAGCGGGCTTTCCGCGGATGCGGTGCCGGCCCTCGTGACCGCGCTACCTGGGCTCTCGCAGGTCGCGCGCGCGAAGGTGGCGCCGCTGCTGCTGGCGTGCTGGTCCCCGCCATCGACGACCGACTGGCGGGAGTGGAACCTCGGCCGGCGGCAAGCATGGATTGCGGTTGGGGAGGCAGAGGGAAGTCTGCGGGCAATGGTTCAGGGAGCGGTTGCCGCCGAGTGCACGAATCCAAGTAAGGAGCCGCGGATGAACGCGGATAAACACGGATACAGCCACTAGAGACCGACGTCGGGGAAAGTGAGAGAACCGGCACACTCAAAGGAGATCGGACGATGGAGAATCAGCTCTGGGTGATCCTCAGGACCCTGATGTTCATGGGGGCCGCGGTCGCTGCGGTGGTGTGCGGGCTCACGCTGGTGGGCGGGCTGGTCTTCGGCCGGCCGCGGCTGGCGCGCGGGGCGGGGATCCTGCTCGGTGCCGGCGGGGGGATCTATTGCCTCCTCCTGCTGACCGCCTCGCTCGTCGGGAAGGAGGCGACCATTCCGGTGGGAGGCGAGAAGTACTTCTGCGAAATTGACTGCCACCTGGCAAACTCGGTCGTGGGGGCCCGCAGCGCGAAAGCGCTTGGCACCGGCACGGGGGCCCGCACGCCGCAGGGGACGTTCTACGTGGTTTCGGTCAAGACCCGCTTTGACGAGACGACCATCTCCAGCCACCGGCCCAAAGATGCGTTGCTCTACCCTAACCCCCGCGGGGTTGCCCTGGTGGATGCCGCGGGGAAGACCTACGAGGAGTCAGCCGAAGGGGCCGAGGCACTGGCCTCGGAAGGGGTCCATTCCACGCCGCTCACCCAGCCGCTCATCCCCGGTGAGTCGTATACCACCGAGTTGGTGTTTGATCTCCCTGCCAGCGCAGTGGATCCGCGGTTGCTGCTGACCGAGGACGAGTGGCCCGTCAGGTTCGTGATCGGACATGAGAATAGTCTGCTGCATCGGAAAAAATACCTCGCCTTGCCGGCGGCGGCGACTCCTTGAAGGGGAACCGGGAGCAACATGGTCAGCCCCCGACGCGTTCTGGCGGTCACCGCAGGGCTCATCCTGACCGGCATGGTGGTCGGCGCGCTGTGCGCCGGAGTGGCGCTCGCCCTGGTCATGGCCGCGAGGGGCCAATGGCGGGCGGTCTTCGATCCCGCGCTGTGGGCCCTTGCCGCGGCTGTTGGAGGAGCGATCGGTAGCGTCGCGGCCCCCCTGATGAGCTGGCTTTTCCTCCGGCGGGTACCATTGGGCCGCGCCATTGTGCAGACCGCGCTGGGCACCATCATCGGAGGCGCGGTGACATTTCCGATGTTCCTCGGGCCCCTGGGGGGCGCATTGCTCGGCTTCAGCGCCGCCGCGCTCAGATTGTTCGTGGTGACCCGGGTCCCGGAAAGGCGCCGCCTGAGGCTCGGAGATCCTCCGGCCTGATGTCGCCCCGGGTTGCGAGCGACGCCGAGTCCACCGGGTGGCGGCGGACACTATAGCGTTGCGGCCTCGCGCCGGGGGATCTAGGTTGATCGGCACCATGCGGCTTCTCTGCCTGATCACACTGACCGCCCTATCCGCCTTTTCCGCCCCTCTCGGAGCCTGCCACCCCATGCCCCCACTCGCCTCCGACGAAATCCGGGTCGCCGGCACGGTGAAGCTCTCCGAAGTAGGCGTCGGCTGTTGGCAGCTGCTGGTGACGGATGGTACCAGCTACGAACTCCGGCCGGGCCAGGCACCGGCGACGTTACTGGTAGATGGCAAGCAGGCGACGGTCGTGCTCAGGATGCGCCCCGACCTGATGAGCAGCTGCCAGGTGGGGCAGATCGTCGACGTGGTGCGGATAGAATAGTACTTAGCACTCAGTAGTCAGCCTTCTCTATGGAGGCCCATGAACGTCTTCCTGACCGGCACGACCGGTTACATCGGCGGTAGCGTCCTCGACGCTCTCCGGGCAAGAGGTCACCACGTCCTCGCCCTGGCGCGCTCCGAGGTCGCGACGATGAAGCTGGTCGCCAAGGGCGCCAGCGTGGTCCGCGGCACCCTCTTCGATTCGGCGATCATCACCAGGGCGGCCAGGGAATCCGACGGAGCCATCCACACGGCCACCAGCAATGGGCCCGATACTCCCCAGGCCGATCAAGCGGCAGTCGCCGCCATCATCAAGGGGCTGGAAGGGAGCGGCAAGCCCTTCGTCTACACCAGCGGGATCTGGGTGCACGGCCCCACCGGTGACCGGGTTGCCGACGAGAGCACCCCCCTCAACCCGGCAACCCTCGTCGCCTGGCGCCCCGCGCACGAGCAGATGGTCCTGGCCTCAACCCAGCGGGGAGTCCGGGCCTCGGTGATCCGCCCCGCGATAGTCTACGGTCGCGGCGTGGGGATGGTCGCCGACCTGGTCCGCTCGGCGCGGGAGATAGGGGCGGTGAAAATCGTGGGACCCGGTCAGAACCGGTGGCCGCTGGTGCAGGTCGACGATCTGGCCGATCTCTACGTCCGGATGCTCGAGTCCGCCCAGGCCGGCTCGATCTATCTTGTCGCACAAGGACCGGCGCTCACGCTGCGCACGATCGCCGAAGCCGCCAGCCGCGCCGGTGGGGCAGGGGGGAAGGTTGAAGAGTGGCCGCTGGAAGAGGCGCGGAAGCAACTGGGCCCCTACGCCGATGCGCTGGCGCTGGATCAGCAGGTCTCGGCGGAGAAGGCCAAGCGGGAGCTGGGCTGGACGCCGAGCCGGGAAGGAGTTCTCGAGGATCTTGCCGGGGGGGCGGCTAGCGGGGGGCGGACTGGAGCAGGGTAAGACTGCGGCCGCTTTCCATCCAGTGATAGAGCTGGTCCTTAGCCCAGACGTACTCGCCTTCCCTCGACTGTTCGGTCTCTACCGCAATCCGGAACCAGTCGGATGCATCGGTGAATCGCCCTTCACTCTGGGCCTTGAGCCCCACATAGAACGCCACTTCACAGCGAGCGTCGGGGGCCGTGGCGAGTGAGATCACCGTCGACTCCTTCTCCAGCCCCAGCAGGTACCGGCCAATGGTGAAGTAGCGTGCCTCCTGGGCATTGACCACCCCGTAGGCGCCGAAGTAGATCCGACGGGACCAGCTCTGGTAATAGGCGTTGAGCGCGGCGACCCGCTCCTCGGAGAGGTTGGGGGCGGCCCGGAACGCAGCGGCGCGCATCAACCAGATCCAGTTGGCGTTGTCCGTCTGGTCGGGCTGGTCGATCAAGTCCCAGAAGAGGTCGTACCCCTTGTCCCGATAGATCAACAGCGTGGCCTGTGCCTGCAGGCCCGGCGGCAGCCGCTCCCGGAGCCAGCGGAGCGATTGGTCGGGTCCCTTGATGGTCTTGAGGTATCCGTAGGCGCTCAATGGGATCTCGAGGCTCTCGACGGAACCCGGACTCGGTTCCAACTGGGACTCGAGGCGGAACGCCAGATCGTTGCGTCCGTGCTGCGACGCCGCGATGGCGAGCTCGCCGAGGGACTGCTGATCGATGCCCGCCGCGCTGAGGGCGGCGAAAGCCGAGTCCGCCTCCGGAAGCGGCAGCGGTCCGAAGACCCGGAGGAACGCCGCACCGAGGTCGCCCCGCCAGTCGAACTGGCCCCGCAGGTGTTCGGAATGGGAGAGGAGCTCGGCGGCGTCGCCATACCGCCGTTCCCGCCAGTGGATTTCAGTGAGGACGCCACGTAGCCAGGCGTCTCCCGGATAGCGCGCCACCGCGGCTCGTCCCAGTTCGAGCGCCTCGTCCGCCCGGCCCAACTGTTCCAGGATCAGCGCCCCCCGTCCCATCGCCCCTCCCTGCTGCGATTGCAGGACCGGTTGGATGATCGTCCAGGCTGAATTCGCGCGGCCCTGTTCCTGATTGAGGCGGGCCATGGCGGTCGCCGCGAAGATGTAGTCGAACCCGGCCGAGGCGTCATGCCGGTCCAGCCACTCCTTGGCGACGGCCTCCGCCACCGCGTACTGCTTCCGTTCCTCCAGATCCGCGATAAAGTCGTGCCGGATGTCCCAGTTGTCCGGTTCCTGTCGGAGCAGCAGACGGTAGCCCTGCTCGATCGCTTCTGCCCCGGTTCCGCTGTCGCTGGCCAACTGGGTGAGGGCCCGCAACCGCGCTTCGGCCCCGAGGGTGGAATCCTGGAGCAGGGCGGAGACTCTGGCCGTATCACCTCGGAATCCGGCGAACCAGGGTAGCAGCCAAGCCCGGTCTCGGCCCGCCAGCGCGACCACGCGGGTGTAATACCGCTCCGCTAGTGGGACGTCCAGGAGTTGTCCGTAGGCGACCTGGGCGAGGTCCTGAAGGTGCTCGACCCGACTGTCGAGGCGGCGGGCGAGGTTTTCGGCGGCGAACACGTAGCGAGGATCCGAGAAGGCGCTAGTGGACCCGATCTCCTCGAAGGTCCGCAACAGCGGTGGTTCGCCCAGCGATCGGAGACCGCCGGTATCGTTGATGAGATCTTCCCCGTCACTCGAACTGTCTTGCGACTGGGTGAGGTGACTAAACCATTGGTGAAGGTCCGCGCCCACGCCGGGGGGCGCGGAGGTCAGGCCCTTCACCATCTCCTCGGCTGCCGGGAGAGAAGCGAGGCCGTCCAGGTCGTGCAGGCAGGCAATGTAGATCGCGGAGTAGAAGTGACCGCGGAGGTAGGCCGCGTAGGTCTCCGCGTCGAGGAAGGGGCCGGTGTAGCGGCCCTCCAGGGCCTTCACGTCGTTCTCGAATTCCTGAATGAGACCAGCCGGAACGAGATGGAGAATCTCTCCGGCCCCGAATCCGGGTGCGGTGAGTTTGGCGCTCTGGGAGAGCCGCTGGTCGAGATCGTGGAGCTTGTCCCCCAGGTCCCTGGCGCCGTTGGCCGCCCAGAGTCCGATCAGCGAGGCGGTCGCCAGCGTGGGTGGGAGGTCCCGGTCGGTCTCGAACTGCCCGATATCCAATCCGGTCTTGAGAATGCCGAGACGATACCACGGCCCCAATCCGGAGCGGGAGAGTTCCTGGGACCACTCGTCCTCAGTGGCGGTTTCGGTGATCCGCGAGAGTGCCAGGAATCGGGTGAGGGCCAGTGCTCCGGGCTGCGCCGCCATCCGGCGGAGCGGAGTGGTGGCACGCTCCAGGTAAAGCCGGACGGGATCATTCTCCGGGAGCGACCCCGCCAGCGCATCCGCGTCGGTGGCATATCCCATACGGTAGGCCAGCAGCGCCTCCTCGCCGGTCAGCGGGGTTGCCGTCAGGGTCCGAGCGACGACGGTGGCCGCGAGGGCCTTGGTGGCTACCAGGTCCGCGATTTCGAGCCGATCCAGGCTTTGCAGGGCGAGGGCCACTAGCCCCCTGGCGCCCCAGAGGAGCGACTCCGGATGCCGCTCCCCGGCCGCCCAGCGCTGGTCGATCAACCTGAGCGCCGCGCCCAGCTCCGGAGTGAAGAAGCCATCGATTCCCGCCCGCGCCGTCCCGACGGTATCCTCGGTACGGAGCGGAGTCAGATTGAGCGGGCGCTCTCCATTGATCTTCGCCGCCCAGGTGCCGAGCATCGTCGCGGCATCGCGATAGCCGGGAAGATCGGGCAGCTCGCCGACCCAAACATCCCCATACTCCACAACCCAGGCCCCGTCGAGCAGGGTCACCCGGATGGTCCGAAAGGGCTCGCCGGTCAGGAGGTGATGGATCTCGGCCACCGCACCCAGGAAACGGCGATCCGGCTTGAGCCGGTAGCGGGCCGCGAGGGTGGCACGCATTTCCGTCGCCGGCACATTGAGAACCGAATTGGCGACAGAGTGGGGGTACTGGATGGTGTATCGGGCCGGGGCCTGCCCCGAGAGGAGCGCAGGGAGTTGCCCGGCGGCGATGAGGAGGCCCGAACGGATGATGAGCTTCAGCTGGGGTCGCAGCAGTCGAGGTCTGCCTGGGCGCATTTTGGTACCGAGCGATGGGTGGATTCGAGGTCGAGCAGCGCTACGATCCTGGGTGGCCGCGGAAGGAAGCCCAATTGGGATCCCAGCGAAGGCGGTGAATGGACTATGGATCCCGCCGCCCCTCCAACCGGGCGAGGCCCTGCCGCGCTTCATCGACGAAATGCCGAAGTTCAGGGTCGGCGTTACGCCAGAAGTCGGCGACGACCTGATAACTGCGGCGGGCCTTGTCTCGCTGTCCCAGCCGCTCAGCGACTCTCCCCCGCAGCAGCAGCCAGATCACCTCGCTGGGATTGGGGCCGTAGCCCGGTGGAAGGAGATCCTCTTCCAGGACCCGGGACGCTTCGGCGTCGCGCCGAGCCGACTCCAGGAGCTGCGCCCGAGTAACCCGCTCGAAGAAGCAATCCCCACAGAGTGAATCAGGAAGGGCAAGGAATCGCTGTATCGCGAGGGCGGTATCAGCGCGGGCCAGAGCGAGCCAGGCCTCTGAAGCCGCCGCGACATAGGCGGAGCGGCGGAGGCCCCAGCGTTTCTGATCGCGGGGGAGAACCGTCAGGGCCGCCTGGTGCAATGCACGGATGGAAGCGGTGTCTCGCCGGAAAGCCCACCAAGGGAGGGCGTACACCAGCCCTGGTCGGGCCAGCGACTTCAACTCCCGCGCGAATGCCACCGAGGCGCTCTCGGCCGGGAGCACGCCGAAAAGGGCCAGATAGGTGAGGTTCTCTGCCCACCCCTGGCGCAGGCGGTAGCCGTTGATCGTCCCTGCCTCGTGAAAATGACCCCGGGCCGCGAGCTCGCTGGCGAGGACTCCCGCCCGGAAGTCGGAGAACTGAGCGAGCCCTCCGGTGCGGATGAAGGGGAGACGCCGGAACAGGCGCAAGGCGGTCTCTGCGGAATCCGGCCAGCGTTGGAGATCGAATCCGGCAGCGGCGACACCAGTACTCGTGATGGTGTCCAGCAGAGGCCCGAGGTTCGGCGAACCCGACCGCAGCGGATCGAGAAGGGCCGCGACGATGCGGGTTCCTTCGGACTCCTCGTCCCGCTGGTTGCCGACGCTGTTCAGGGCGACGAACCGGGTTGCGTAGGCTCGCGCGGTGTCGATGCCGCGGAGCGAGATGGCTAGTTCGACGAGGTGAAAGTAGGAGGGGCCGAATGCCGAATCGAGCGCGATCGACCTGGTAAAGGCCTCGTACTCCTCGGCGGAGGTGCCCTGGTTTTCATGGTGAATGCACTCCCCCAGCTCGAACCACGCCTCGGGGTCATCGGGGTACTTGCCGGTCAGCTCATGCAGCAACCGGTACTTGCGACCGCGAAGCGCCCAGGCGCTGTCCGGGCCGACGTCCCCACCGGCGCCCCAGGGTTCTCCCATCAGAATGAGCAAGCTGTCACGGGC
The DNA here is from genome assembly GCA_041485505.1 of Gemmatimonadota bacterium. Classification (GTDB taxonomy): domain Bacteria; phylum Gemmatimonadota; class Gemmatimonadetes; order Gemmatimonadales; family GWC2-71-9; genus JBDUEA01. The sequence goes on from JBGPJS010000057.1 coordinate 11,396, forward strand.
AGGCAGCCCGCGATTGAACCGCCCAGCTTTCACGCCTTCCTGTTCCCCCTCCGCCCCTTGGCCTAGCCACCCTAACGTCGTGCCCAAGCGCCGGTGCCCGAGCGCGAAGGTGCTGTCGAGCGTGACAGCTCGGTCGTAATACGGTCGTGCCGAGTCCCAGGCCGAGGCCCGGTAGAACTGCTCACCCTGGAGAAATGCGCGAAGCGCGGGAAGCGATGAGGTGCCGAGTGAAGTGTGGTGCGACACGGCGAGGTGACGGATCTGCCCCAGTTGTCGAAGGAGGCCGAGGGAGACTGAGTCGGCCAGGATGTCGCCGTGGTCGGCGCTTCCCCGCACCGTCACCTCCCCCACCTCGCGGCCGGCGGCCACGTCGATGATGGACGCCGAGATCCGGACGCTGTCCCGGCCGCTGGAGACGATCTGTCCGCTGACCGCCAGGCCAGCCCCGGTCTGCCGACCCAGGATCGTGGCCCCGGCGCGATCGGTTCCCCCAGTGGCGCGCCGAATGGCGGTGGTGGCGGGCACCGTGCGGAGGGGGCCTGCGCCATCGAGGCTGCGGGAGAGCAGGTCGACGAAGCCCTCGCGGTACACCTCGAGCGAAGGGACCAGTACCTCGAACGGCGAGACCGCGATCAGATTAGGGTCCAGCGACGCGTTTCCTTCCCGCCGAGACCGAAGCAGAATCCCGCCTGCCACGATCACGCCGAGCACCCCAAGGGGAAGCGCCCACCTTCTCCAGCGGCGCTGCGTCGTTGCTCCGGGTGACTTCGCGGTTTCGGACTCCCGCAGCGCATCGGCAAATCCGCCCGCCGAGGCGAACCGATCGGCCGGAGCGCGTGCCAGGGCCTTCGCGATCGCCCGATCGGTGGCCTCCGGCACCAGCTCTCGCACTTGCCGGAGCGACGGCGGTGGTGCGGTAAGCCGCCGCGCCAGTGCCGCCTGTGGGGTGGGTCCGCTGAAGGGCGGCTCGCCGGCGAGCATTTCGTAGATCACGCAGCCCAGACTGTAGACGTCGCTCCGGGCATCGAGGCTGCGGCTGCCGCTGGCCTGCTCCGGGCTCATGTAGGCCGCGGTGCCGATGACGAGGCCGGTCTCCGTCAGGCGCTCACCACCCGCCGCATCGACGGCGCGGGCGATGCCGAAATCGGCCACCAGCGGTTCTTCACCTTCAAGCAGGATGTTTTCCGGTTTGATGTCCCGGTGGACGATCCCGCGTTGGTGGGCGTAGTCCAGCGCCGAGGCCACCCCGCGCGCGATTCGCAGCGCGGTTTCAAGCGAGAGCTGGGGTTCCCGGTTCAGCCGATCCCGCAGGGATTCCCCTTCCACGAAGGGCATGATGTAATAGGGAAGGGACCGGCC
>JBGPJS010000058.1:0-12739 GCA_041485505.1 Gemmatimonadota bacterium
CGGGGTGGACCTCCCGCTCCCGAGCGAGTCGGCCCAGTTTCTCGAGCTGATTCCCGCCCCGCAGCCAGCACCAGTAAGGCAACCGGTTCCTGACCCGGGCGATGGATCGGCGGTGGCGGCGGGGAAGACTGAGACCAGGGACCAGGACCATTGGGATATCCTGGCGCGACTCGCGCGCAGGGTCGGGCCCTTGCCGCTGGTAATACCACTGGCCGCCCTCTGCGTCATCATGGTGGTTCTGGGCAAGGACCCGGGAGACCAGGTGTACTTCTGGTCCGGCATCATCGCCGGAAGCCTGCTCCTCCTGAGCTACAGCCTGACGACGGCCCACTGGAGGCGCTCGATCGCCGACCTTCCCACCTCACGGATCCGCTCCATGGCCATGGGGGCCGTGGAACTCCACGGCAAGAGCCGCGCGCGGGCCCGCCTGATCGCCCCAGTGACCGGGGTGCCCTGCGTGTACTACTGCACCTCCTATTACCGACGCACGGAAGGCGGGTCGGGCACCAGGCAAGGATCGAAGAAGGTCCTGGAGCGGCGGGTGGATTCCGGCTTGGTCCCCTTCTACCTGACGGATGGGACCGACTCCGTTCTCATCGACCCGTCCGATTCCATTCTGCCGAGTTTGGATCGGACCGAGAGCAGTAACACCATGCTGGAGCAGCTCTCCGGGGTCGGCCGCTATGCCGATCGGCTGATCGTCGAGGAAGTGCTTCCGGAAGGACGGGACCTCTACATCCTGGGCTGGGCTCGGCCCTACGCCGATCCGGATGGAGGACAGGGCCTTGGCGGGTCGACTCCGGACAGGGTGATTGTAGGCGCACCCCCATTCGGCGGGCCGCTCCTCATGAGTGCCGAGAAGGAGACTGATCTGCTGGAGGGCTATCGGGCGCGCATGCTCGTCTTCGGCGGTCTGGGGCTGCTGCTGCTGTTGTTCGCCATCTCGCGCCTGCTCAATACGACCTAGTGTAGCGAGGCCGAAGCCCCGTTCCTGATCCCGGCTTCCTCGATTCTCGGAAACCGCAAAGACGCAAAAGGCGCTGAGGGCCGCGCGGCGAGTCATCGATGGGAGCGGGTCGGCCAAAGATCCCTTGGCGGTCTCTGCGACTCTGCGGTTCAGCAATTCCAGCCATGGGCCAATGGGGTTCGGCGACGCGACAATAACTGAATACCAGCTTCGCTGTCGCCGGCCACTAGAGCCAAACCGAAGCGCAGATCTCTTCGACGAAAGGCCAGTCGTCATGGCTCTGATTGTGGGTGGCATCCTCCTCCTCAGCCTGCTCGGCTGGTGGCTCATCACCTACAATCGGCTCATCGGGCTCCGGAACAGCGTCAACAAGTCCTGGAGCGATATCGACATTCTGCTCAAGCAGCGGCACGATGAGCTGCCTCAGCTCGTCAAGGTCTGCCAGAGCCACATGGAGTACGAGCGGGAAGTGCTCGACCGGGTCATTCGGGCGCGGGGTGCTGCCGCCAATTCGTCGCCGGGCGAGCCGCTCTACGGGGCTCAGAACCAGGTCAGTCAGGCGGTACGCTCCCTGCTGGCGGTGGCGGAGAGTTACCCGAACCTCAAGGCGGATCAGAGCCTGCTCAACCTGCAGCAGCGGATCACCAGTCTGGAAAATCTGATCGCCGATCGACGCGAGTTCTACAACGCCTGTGTGACCCTCTACAATACCGGCATCCAGGTGGCCCCGGATGTCTTGGTGGCTGAGCGGATGGGGTTGGGACGCCGGCCGCTCTGGCGGGTCCCGCAGGGGCAGGACCTCCGCTATCCCACGGAGTAAGGTAGTATCCGCCTGAGTTCCTCGGCCCGCTCCATGGCGTAGCGATATCCCACCTCGACGATCTCGCTGTACTTGCGGATGTCGAGCAGGCCGTAGGGCCTCACCGGCGGGCTCAGCAGAACATCCAGCAGCGCCGAATCCTCCTGCTGTTTACCGTGGCTGGCGAGCGTGGTGGTCTGGGCGATCACCCCGAAGAAGGTGGGGATCCGGTAGCCCGGTGTGCGGCGCAAGTACTTGTGATAGACGTAGCGCCAGAACCCGGGGAATTCCTCGCCCGGGTGCGGGGAGTGATCAGGGGCCGAGAGCGACACCCCGATGGTGCGGCAGGCATACTCCCGCCGGATGACGTCCACCGGCAGGTTGTTCACGATTCCCCCGTCGACCAGGAGCTCTCCATTGTCCAGCACCGGCGGCATGATGCCGGGCATCCCCGTCGAGGCCCGCACCGCGCGCCACAGTGGCCCCCGCCGGTGCACCCGCACCTCGGCCCCGGTCAGGTTGGATGAGACGCAGAGAAACGGCAGCCGGCAATCCTCGATGTCCCCGGTGCCCAGTCCCCAGCGCAGATCGGCCTCGAACCGTCGCCCGCGGATGGCGGAGAGCAGTGGGATGGTATAGTCGCCGAAGGGGTTCCGCCGGTTGATAAATGCCCCGCCGGCCTCGATCGCGCGGGGCGAAAGGCCCACCGCCAGACTCGCCCCGACCATCGCCCCGATGCTAGTGCCACAGACCAGGTCGACCGGAACCCCCAGCTCCTCCAGCGCCCGCAGGACGCCCACGTGGGCGAAACCTCGGGCACCGCCGCCGCCCAGTACCAGGGCCACGGCGTTGCCGGTGAGTATTCGCGCCAGCCGGGCCAGATCACCATCGTCGTCCCGCCGAAGGTGAAAATGCCGGCGGACCTTCCGCGCCCCGAGCCAGGCGCTGGTACCGCTCGGGCGACCGTCCGCGTGGGCGTGCACCAGCAGGAGCGTCAGGTCGAGCGTCGCCGAATCCAAGCCATCGAGCACCTGCAACTCGATGGGCCCGGGCTCCGCGCTGCCTGCGGCATCCGCCAGGAGAAGCACCCGGTCGGCCCGCTGAATCATCCGATGCGCCACCTGGGGCCGATCGGCGGGGCAGGTGACCAGCACCAGCTCCGCCGCGTGCTCCAGTTCGCCCAGCCGCTCGGAGAGGCTCCGAGCGGGGGCGGTGCCACCGGCACCATCGAGTTCGGCGGCGTCGAGCCGTGCCACCCGGCCGAGGCTGCCAAGCTGCTGCAACAGTCCCTGGACTATCGGTTCACTGTCGAAGCCAGTGGAAATCGTGACCAGCGCCAGGACACCGGAGACCCGACGGCGGGGGGCACTGGCGTAGGAGCCATGCAGCCGCTGACTCAGGATCCGGAGCAGGGTCAGCAGAATCGCGGGATCCCGATGGGAGATCGCCCGGAACCCCGCCGCCGAAATCCGGAGCGCCACGGTATGTCGCGTGGCCCGGACCGCCGCGGTCCGGACGCTGTCGGTGAGCAGCGCCATCTCTCCGACGCTCTCCCCCTGGTTCGCCTGGCCGAGGACGCTCTCGCGTCCCCGCTCATCCCGAGTGAAGGCCTCGAGCCGGCCGCCGGCCACGAGGTAGATGCTGTCTCCGGGATCGCCCTGATCGAACAGCAGCTCACCGGCCTCCAGCCGACGCCATTCGACCTGGGGCTTGATCTCCTGGAACGTCGCATCGTCCAACGGCCCGCAGAAATCTTCCAGCACGCCCCGCAGGAAGCTGTGCGACAGGATCGTTGGGTTGGTGAGGGGAGCTTCGCCGGTCATTCTGGGATGGCCAGGTGCGCCTCGCTCTGGCGCCGCATCGCGGCGCTGTGCCGCATCCGCTGAACCCGATGCCGCACCTGCCGGCGACGGCGGAGACCGCGGGTGATGGCCGAGGCCATGTTTCCCAGCGTGAGAGGGCAGAGGCAGACCAGCATGTCGCCCTCCCGATGGCCCGGATTGGCGCGGTCGAAGAAGCCGATGTCGGGGTCCTGCCGCAGGAACTCATCGATGGGTGCGGTCTCCGGCCGGAGCCGCTTCTTGCCCGAGCGGTTCACCACCCCCGCTGCCGGAATCCAGTCCGCCCCGTACCGCTGCTTCGAAAGGAAATCCATGAGACTGGCGGGGCCCGTCGGTGTCGGTTGTTCTCGGCGGGGCCAGAACTCGGCCAGGTTGCGGGCCAGGAGGACGTAGCTCTTGTAACTGAAGGTGTCGAAGAACCAGAAGATGGGAGCCCACGGCCGCCGGAGTTTCTCCCGGAGATAGGTTCGGACGCCGAGGCGGAGCACCAGGTTCTGCCGCCGATAGCGCTCATCGATGACGACGCTCGAGGTGAAGATGACGCTGGGTGTCCGGCCCTCGTAGCGCACCCGGTAGACCTCGAGTGCGCTCACTCCCACCAGGTCGCCGGAGACGGTGCGGAAGAGGGCGACCTCCGGCAGCTCGCGCAGCTTCCGTTCGAAGTAGGGGCGATCGGCCTCGACGTAGCGGGTGGTGAGCCGCCAGATGTCATCGAGATCGTTCGGGGTGAGACCTCCCGATGGGACCACCCGGGTCTTCACCGGCTCCCGGGGGAGCATGAGCATCCGACTCACGGAGCTGCGTCGCTGGGTCATCGACCGTTCCCCGATCAACTCACTGCGCCGACGTTGCGACCGCCTTCTCAACCCGGGCCAGGTCTTTCTCCGTGGCCCTTCGGTCGGCCACGGTGAAATTGCCCTGCCGGTACCGGTCGACGCTGGCGCGCAGTACCGTCTCTGCCTCCTGGTATTTTCGCTGCGCGGAGAAACTGCGGCCGAGTTCGCGTTGCAACTCCGCCACTACCACGGCCGAGGAATCCGCTCCACTGGGAAGGAATGCCAGCGCCTGTCTCAGCAGGGGTTCAGCGGCCGCCGCCTTTCCCCGAGCCGTCAGCAACGCGCCGTAGCGGACCAGAATGCCGGGGAGCGCGGCACTGTCCACTCGGGTGCCGCTCTCGAGGGAGGCCAGGGCCTCGCGGAAGACCGGCTCCGCACCCGCGGAATCGTCGCCGCTTGCCCGAAGGGCCGCATCGGTCCCCAGCAGCCCCGCGAACGCCGGAGGAACTCGGCCATACTTGCCGCGTACGGCGGAGAGCACCGAACCCACCATCAGGCCGGCCTCCCGATCCTGGCCAGTCTCGAGTTGGATGGCCCCAAGGCGTTGTCCGGCATTCAGGGTCCAGTCGTGCCGATCACCCAGCTTGAGCTGCAGCCCGGTATACGCCACACGGGCGGCCGTCTCCGCGGCCTTGAGGTCACCGACGCTCGCCTGATACCCCGCGAGCGCGGAAAGGCTATTGAATGTCTCGGGATGATCGGGGCCCATGGTGGTCCCAAACATGGCCAGCGCGCGCTCGGCAATGGCCAGCGCGGAAGTGGTGCGGCTCTGAAGGGCCTGCAGCAGGGCCAGCCGGTCCAGCGCCCGCGCCAGGTTCAGCCCGCCGGGGTTCTCCACCTGTTCCAGCCCGGCTACCGCACTCCTGAGCCGGGGCTCGGCGTCGGCAAAATTGCCACGCTTCATCAGAACCAAGGCGAGACTCGACTCGCCGACGAGGAATCTGACGTCGAGTGGCGGTAGCACACCGCGGCGATGCGACTGCGCCGCCACCAGCGCGGATTCGGCGGGGACCAATCGGTTCTGAGTCGCCAACAGGGAACCGAGATCACTGAGCCTCGACGCCGTGATAGTGTCGGAGGGCCCGGTGAGCCGGATCTGAAGCCCAAGCGACTGCCGGTACAGCGACTCCGCCTCGGTCGGATGGTCCAGCCGCTTCTTGGCGGTGCCGAGGATATCGAGCGCATCCGACAGCGCCTGGCTTTCCTCTCCACCGGCGGCGCGGTAGTCAGCGATCGCCCGGGTCAGGAGGCTATCGGCGTCTTGGTACTTCCCCCGATCGTTCAGCCCCCAGCCGACGGCCATTTCCTGATTGAGGACCTCGGGATTCCCCGGCCCGTAGAGCCGGCGCACCACCGCGAGTCCCTTCCGATGCAAGGTGTCCGCCTGTGAGGCAAGGCCGAGGTGAGCGTACGTGTTCCCGAGCACCTCGTAGAGTTCCGCCTGCACCGTGGGTTCGTGCCCCAGGATACTGTCCACGCGGCGGGTGCCCCGATCGAGCAGCTGGCGGACCGTCAGCTCTTTCCCCTCGTTGATGTCCGGGTCGGCCTGATGCAGCACGTCGATGAGGAACTCCTTCACCCGGTCCGCGCGGGCGGCCTCGAGCCGCGCGGCCCGGGCCTGCCAGCTGGTGGCGATGACACCGCTCGTCACAGCGAGCACCAGGATGACTGCGGCCGCGACGCCAAGCCGGTGGCGGCCGAAGAATTTGCTCCAGCGGTAGCCGAGGGAATCGGGTCGAGCCAGCAGCGGCAATCCGATGCGGAATCGGCGGAGGTCCTCGAGCATGGCCTCCGCGGAGGGGTAGCGGCGGGCGGGGTCCTTCTGCAGCGCCTTGAGGACGAGGGTATCGAGATCGCCGGAGAGTTCGCGCCGCGATGGGGGGGGAGCACGATCTCCCGGTCCGGACGCCGGGGACGGGGCGGTACGGATCGCTAGGCTGGGTATCTCGGGATCGGTTTCGCAGATGACTCGTTCGATCTCGGCGGCGGTTCGCTTCTCGAACCGGTGGGCCCGTTGCCCGGTGAGCAGTTGATAGAGCACCGCGCCGAGCGAGTAGATGTCGGTGGCGGTGGTCACGGGCTCGCCGCGCACCTGCTCGGGCGCGGCGTATTCCGGCGTCATCACCCGCCCGTAGGCCAGGGTGAGCCCCGCGTCAGTCAGGTTCTCCTCGCCCAGCAGCTTGGCAATGCCGAAATCGAGCAGCTTCACCTGGCCGTCGTCGGTGACGAAGATGTTGCTCGGCTTGAGATCCCGATGGACCAGCAGGTTGCGGTGGGCGTAGGCCACGGCGCCGAGCACCTGTTCCATCAGGGCTAGCCGGGCGGGGACATCGAGCCGGTGGTCGTCGCAGTACCGATCGAGCGGCTGGCCGGCGACGTACTCCATGGCGAACCAGGGGAGGCCGGCGGAGGTCACACCACCGTCGAGCAGCCGAGCCACGTTGGGGTGGGCCAGAGCGGCCAGGATCCGCCGCTCCTCAAGGAAGCGCCGGATGAGGAGCGGATCGTGCTCCCGGCCCCGCCGTACCAGCTTGAGGGCGGCGGTCTGCGCGAACTGGCCGTCGGCGCGCTCGGCCAGGAAGACCTCACCCATGCCGCCCTGCCCCAGTTCGCGGACCAGTCGCCAGGGGCCGATCATCTCGCCCAGCGGGATCGGGGCAGGGCCCGGCTCGTCGAGCTCAAGCATCAACGGCCCGGCTACCGAGTCCAGCGACTGCTCCAGCAGGCCATCGGGACCCTCTCCGTCCCGCAGCATCCGCTCCACCTTGGCGCGGAGCGCCGGGTCGGCGCCGCAGACCCGCTCGAGAAACGCGGCCCGATCGGCCGGGGGCAAATCGAGCGCCTGATCGAGGATGGGCTCGATCCGCTCCCACCCGATGACATCCTGAGACGTCATGCCTCCCCCTCCTCGATCGTCGCCGCGAGCCAACCCTTGGCCTTGATCCAGTCCCGCCGCACGGTCCGGTCGGTGACCCCGAGTGCCGCGGCGGTCTCTTGCTCAGTGAGTCCGAGGAAGTACCGGCATTCCACCACCCGCACCAGCCGGGGACTCACCGCGCCCAGGCGCTCCAAGGCGTCGTTGAGTGCCAGCAGGGTCTCCGCGCTGTCCTCCTGCGCGATCGAGAGCTGGCTCAGGCTCACTCGGCGGCGCTCGCCCCCCCGCCGGGCCCCGTTTCGCCTCCGCGCGTGCTCGACCAGGATGCGGCGCATCCCGATCGCGGCCACGGCGAGGAAGTGAGAACGGTCCTGCCAGGTGGCCCGGGTCTGGTCCACCAGGCGGAGATAGACCTCGTGCACCAGCGCGGTTGTGGTGAGGGTGTGATCGGTCCGCTCGCGACTCATGTAGCGCTGGGCGAGGCGGTGCAGCTCGTTGTAGACCAGCGGGAGCAACTGGTCCACCGTGTGCTGGTCGCCCTGCGCGAGCTGCAGCACGAGGTCGGTGGCCGCGCCAGGCGGCGGTGAGGCCATGGGGAGGGGGGTTGAGGTGGTTACCTCAAAGATACGCGTCCCCTCCGCTCGGCGACATGACCGGGTCCTTGGTACGATCCCCGGGAAGGAAACCGACTACCGCGGAGCGCGCGGATGCAGCACCCGCCCCCCAGCACCCGCACTCTTCTACCCATCCCACAAGGTCGTGGGAGCAAATCCGTGGGTTCGGTGGGATCCGTTCCCATCCGTGGTAAGCAGTTCCCAGCCCCAACGATGATCCAAAGGCATACCACGGAAACGCACGGATCACCCCGAACACACCGATGACCCCGATTCCATCCCCGCTCCCGTTAACCAACTCGAACTGGCCTGGTCTCGGAGCGATCCGCGTCGTCCGCGGGTTCCGCGTCATCCGCGGTAGGCAGTTGCGTCGCGTCGGCTATTTCGTGATCGTGATCGTGGCACCAGCCAGCGAAAGGCTCGGCACATTGACGCCCGAGATGTTGAGGCCGGTGAGCGTCACCTGATAGGTGCTGCTGTTGCCGGCGGGACCGGTCGAGTCACTGCCGCCACAGCTGGAGAGTCCGGCGCCCACGAGCAAGACGAGCGCGCCCGCCGCCCATCCCTTCCGTCGCCGGGCCACCGGCACCAGGCACAACGGCAGGATCGCCAGCGCGACCCCCTCACCCAGCCGCTGGACGATGGTGAAACTGAAATCGTAGGTGACCAGCAGGTTCGTGGGCCCCGTGATCGCGAGACCGGGGGTGAGCGCCAGAATCACCGATCCGTTGTTGGCCGGAAAGGTGCCGCTCGCCACCACCGAGTCCCCCGAATCGACCAGACCATCCCCGTTCCCGTCGAGATACAGCTTCACCGCGGTGACGTCCACCTGTTCATTGCCGGTGCCCTGAGCCTGGATGGTGACGGTCTGCAGGGTCTGCAGCGAGGTGGGGTTGAGCGCAAAGGCGAGCATCGGAACACCGGTCGAGCCCTTTTGCACCGTCTGGCTCGCGGGAGTGTTGCCGCCCAGGGTGACCGTGACCGGCACGGTGTTCAGGATGCACGGGGCGATGTCGTTGGACGGGTTGTTGTCCGTCACCGGCGTCGAGTATATCGCCGCAGTACTGTACACCTTGACTCCCAGGCAGAAGGCCGACACGAACGGAAAGTTCGCGGCCGTGGTATCGCCCGGAGTGCCGGGCCGGCCGCTGTAGCGCCAGGTGAAAGTGGTGCTGTCGCCGGCCGGCAGGAAGTTGACATAGCATCCGCCGTTCAGAGGGCAATTGCCGTCCGAGATCGAGGTGGTCACGGTCCAGTCCCCGATGTCCTCGGCGCTATCTCCCAGACTGGAGATACTGATGTTGTACGCGTTGTCGGGGCCGTGATTGACGACGCGGAAGCTGGAGGTCATCACCTGACCCCCGTAGCTGCCGCCGACCAGCGTGACGCCCAGGTCATGATCGGATCTCGCGTCGGGCGGCGGCGAAGAGGTGGTGTCGGTGAATGCGAAGAGAAAACCGTACTGGTTCTCGTCCGCCACAAAAGTCCCCTGGGCGTCACAGCAGGAATGGCCGCCGGCAGTCGTGATCAGCGTCACGGTACTACCGTAGGGAGCGGTTCCCTCGCAGCTCCGGAAGTTGGACCAGACCATGAATCCCGGGTTGGTGACCCCGATCTGACAGCTCGCGTAGGTGAAGCCGGGGAACCCGAGGCCCACTGCGAGCGCGGTGCCGCTCCCGCCGTTCGTTCTCCCGCCCAAGGCGTTGGCCTCGAGCTGGAAGGAGCAATCGACATAGCTCACCGGCACATCCACATCAGTCCACTGCCCGGTCTTGATGGTGAAGCTCACGTTCTGGGCCGTGCCGCGGCAAGGCCCGTTGAGAGCTTCCACCTGGGCCAGCGTGTGGGGGCCGGGGGTGAACTCCTGGGTGAAGGTCTCCTGCAGTCCGTTAGTGCCCTGGATAAAGGTGCGGTAGACGCCCAAGTCCGCATTCGTGTTCAGGCCGGCGGGGTAAGTCCGCAGGTGGACATAGCCGGTCTGGGCCATGGCCGCGCTCAGGGGCAAGTACGACAACAGAAGAACCAGGGGAACTGGGATCAGGCGTCGGCGGCTCATGGTCGGTCTCCGGAAGGGGCCTAGGTGCACGGGCTGTGGGTAGCTCCTTTCCAGAGAAGCGCAGAATCGGTGGGAAATCCGGACATTACGAAGCCCCTCTCCATGGCTTGGAGAGGGGCTCTGACTCCATAGGGGAAGGGAGGTCGCTACCGGCCGTTGGTGCTTTCCGCCGCAAGCCGCCTCAGGGCGTCGAGCAGGTGCTCTGGGCTGGTGAGTTTCCGTCCCCAGCCGCTGCCGAGCAGGGTCCGCATGAAGAATCCACCGAAGCCGTGGAACCCCGAGTGCTCGAGCACCAACCTGGTGCCACCCTCGGTGGAAACCAGCGTCCACGCCACCGTGCTGGGGCTCTTGGCGGGCCCCCCACCCCAGCTATACACCAGCCGGCGTGGGGGGTCGCACTCCAGCACCTCGCAGCGGACAATGCCGTCGAAGCCGGGCCTGGGCTTGGTGCGGAACTCGAACCGGTGCCCAACCCGGGGCTCGATGGTGCTCTCCATGAGCCATTGGGCCAGAATGGTTGGGTCGGTCAACGCCCTCCAGACCAGCGCGGGAGGGTGAGGATAGGTCACCTCACGACGGATGCTTTTCACGCGCCGCCTCACGGTTGAGCACCTGGCCGAGACGGGCCAGCCGCGCGTCCCAGAAGCGCTCATACTGTTGGACCCATCGGAAAATGTCGCGCAGCGGGCTGGCCCGGAGGCGGTAGCGCCGTTCCCGTCCGTGTCGCGCCTCCAGCACCAGCCCCGCGTCCAGCAGGACGCGCAGATGTTGGGACACGGCCGGGCGGCTCACCTGAAAGACCTCGGCCAGCTCATACACCGGCCGATCCCGGGTGCGGAGCAATTCCAGGAGGCGCCGCCGGGTGGGGTCGGCCAGCGCGGCGAAGGCGTCGGGTGCCCGGCCTGATGGCCGCCCTCCCGGTGCGCGATGGCGGCGACCGCCCATGTCCTGGTCCTTTCCAGAGTCAGCATAATATGTAAGTATTTGATTACCTGTCAAGGTTCTCTTGCGGCGGGGTGGCGTTATCGGTTAGTAATTGCTTACCTATACTCTCCTCTCATACCCCAGGAGCGCTCCATGCCGACCATCAGCCCATCCCTGACCTGGGCCGCCCTCGCCCTCCCGACGCTGGCTGCCTCCGCCGTCGCGCAGTCGCCATCAGTCACGGCGGACAGCGGCGCCCCCGACCTGCAGCTGCGCTCGGTCACGATCGTGGTCCGCCAATACGAGGAAGCCAAGGCCTGGTACACCCGGCAGCTCGGGTTCGTGGTGGTGCGGGACCAGGCATTCGGGAGCGGCCAGCGCTTCCTCCTCGTGGCACCCCCGGGGACGCCGGGGGTCGGATTCGTTCTCGAGAAGGCCAGGCGGGACGATCCGGCCATGCCGATGGACTACAGCGACCGGGTCGGGAAGGAGGTCAACATCGTGCTGGCCACCTCCGACCTGACGCGCCTGGCCCAGGTGCTCCAGCGCCGGGGCGTGCGATTTCGGCAGCCACCCAGGCAACAGCCCTGGGGTGGCGAGGCCGTCATCGAAGATCTCTATGGCAACACCTTCGTTCTAGTGGGGCCGATTCGGAGCGGCTCGGCGACGTCGGACTCAGTCGCGACGGCCGGGAAGTGAGGAGTTCCGAGGCAACGCGAAGACCGTACTAGCGAAGCCCCTCGCGAGGCCGGCCGCCAAGGCGGCCGGCCCGTGACACGACGACCCGGAGGGCTTCCGGCCCGCCGGCCGGCGACACCCCGCACCCGACGATAGGCATGAAACATGGGTTCCTCGTTTGCGTGTACTCACATGGTGACGAGCATTCCGATGTGGCACAATAGATTCGGGGTGGATTGTCAGGCAGGTGGGGTGAGATGAGTCCAAGTCACGATGGGTCATTGCCCAACCCATCGACGATCGCCCGCCCAAATCCAAGGGTCCCAACCTTTCGCAACTTCGAGGGCTCCATACCCGTAGCGGTGGTCTGTCCTCGAGACTTTCCCGTAGCGCCTGACCCCTCCCCCGGAGGACCGGATGCAGAGCTTGCTCCAGGACCTGCGCTTCACTCTGCGCACCCTCATCAAGCGTCCGGCCTTTACCGGCGTCGTGGTAATCACCCTCATGCTCGGCATCGGCGCCAATACCGCCATTTTCAGCGTGGTGAGCGCAGTCCTGTTGCGTCCCCTGCCGTATCCCAACCCCGATCGGCTGGTCCAGCTCTGGGCCTCCCGCGGTCCCGAAAAGCAGCTCCTGATCGCGATTCCCGATTTCACGGAGTGGCGGGCCCGCAATCACTCCTTCGAGGAGATGGGGATCGTCCGCGCCCAGAGTGTAAACCTCACCGGGACCGAGACGCCCGACCGGCTAGTCGGCGAATTCGTGACCGCGAGTACCCTCACCATCCTCGGCCCCCGTACTTCACTGGGACGGGTCTTTGTCCCGGAGGAGACCGCCGAGGGTACCGGGCAGCAGGTAGCGGTGCTCTCCGAAGCCACCTGGAAGGCCCGCTTCGGCGGCGATCCCCAGATCCTGGGACGGACCCTGATTCTCAACGGGGTTCCCCACGTGGTGATCGGCGTGATCGGCGCCGAGTTCGCGGACCCGTCGGGTCCGATTGAAGTGTGGCTGCCGATCACCTCCGCGCCCAATCCCAACTGGTTCACTCGCGACAATCCGAACGTCTGGGGGATCGGCCGCCTCAAGCCCGGTGTCTCGCTGGACCAGGCCCAGCGGGATCTGTCCTCGATCGCCGCGCAGCTCGCGGCC
>JBGPJS010000059.1:0-12705 GCA_041485505.1 Gemmatimonadota bacterium
CGTTGAGGTGCACTTCCTCTACCTGGCTGAGCTGCCGCACCAGCTCTGCGAAGACCCGGGGCACTACCTTGAACTTGCCGGGCCAGGAGGACTCGCGGTGGGGCCAGCTGAGCCAGGTGGCGCGGTGGGGGGCCCATTCGGCGGGCATGCGGTAGCCGAGGTGGGAGGCGGTTGGAGAAGGCAATGAGGGAATGGAGAATGAGGGAATCAAGAATAGAGAAAGAGAACCGGGAGTGGGAGAAAGTCCTTAGGGGGCGTTTTCTGAGGTACCATCGGCATTGTCTTGGTCCCGATTCTCGGGCTCTCGAGGTGTATCGTTGGACATGATCGATGCCTCTGCGAATCGGCCACCGCGGAAGGGGGAGCTGAAACAGCGAACCTAGGCGCTTGCGATACAGGTCGTCCGGCTCAGCAGACACCTGCCCGCGGGCCTGGAGGCTCGAATCGTTCAGGCCCAGCTAGTCCGTTCTGCTACCTCGGTGGGCGCGAACTATCGGGCATCGTGTCGAGCCAGACCCCGGAAAGAGTCCGCTGCCAAACTCGGGATTGTGATCGAGGAATGCGATGAGACTGTCATTCATCAAGATACCGCTGACTGATCCCGGCATACGCATCCACCCGTCGGTCCCGCAGAAACGGCCAGTGGGTCCGCGCAAAATCCACCTTGCTCATGTCGCAGGGAACCAGAAGAGTTTCCTCACCCTGTCCTGCCCGGGCCAGGATGTTGCCACTCGGGTCTGCCACGAAGCTGTGGCCCCAAAACTCGATTCCACCCTTCGGATCCCCTTCGTGTCCGACCCGGTTGACCGCCGCGACGTAGACCCCGTTGGCGATCGCATGGCTGCGCTGGATCGTCTCCCAGGCGGCTTGCTGGGAGGCGCCATACTCCGCCTTCTCGGCGGGGAGCCAGCCGATCGCCGTGGGGTAGAAGAGCACCTGGGCCCCGGCGAGAGCCGTGAGCCGTGCCGCTTCGGGGTACCACTGGTCCCAACAGATCAGCACTCCGCTCTTTCCATACCGGGTTTCCCAGCTCCTGAATCCCAAATCCCCCGGCGTAAAGTAGAACTTCTCATGGAAGAGCGGGTCATCCGGAATGTGCATCTTCCGGTACTTGCCGAGGTACCGTCCATCAGCGTCCAGGACGGCGGTCGTGTTGTGGTAGAGTCCTTCCGTCCGCTTCTCGAAAAGCGAGGCGATAATGACCACACTCAGTTCAGCGGCCACCCGGGCCAGGGTCTCGGTGCTCGGCCCCGGGATCGGCTCGGCCAGAGAGAAGAAACGGTGGTCCTCGTTCTGGCAGAAATAGAGGCTCTTGAAGAGTTCGGGAAGACAGATCACCTCGGCGCCCCGGCCGGCGGCTTCACGGATCCGGGCCACGGCGCGGCTGAAGTTGTCGGCCGGATCGTCCGACATTCTCATCTGGACCAGGCCGAGGGTAACCGAGGTTGCGGGGGAGACGGTCATGGGCGGGAAGATAAGGTGAAAAGGAACCCGGAAGAAGTGAGATCTTCAGCCATAACGGGCGCGGAAACAGAGTCCTCGGCGGTTGGCCCCCCGGCTCTTGTCGGCTGCCTCGGGAGGGGCTGGTGACACTCCCTGGGGGCCATCACCGTAGGAGCCCGTGCGCCCAGGTCGCGCTGCCCGGCGACCCCCTCTCAACTCCAACTTTCACCTCTTGCTTCTAGCGGCGTACGGCTAGATTTCTCGTCCCTATTTTTCCCCCAGGAGTTCCCATGGTTCTAGGCATCCTGTTCGCGCTGTTGCAGCAACCGGTCGCACCGCAGCAGCCCTCCCCGATTACGAAGGTCGAAGTCACTCCAGCGACCGCTGAAATTCAGATCGGTCAAACCGTGTCGCTCTCCGCCCGGGCACTGGATTCGACCGGCACCCCAGTTCCCAACGCACGGATCCAGTACTTCGCCGGCGGCGGCGAGGGCTCGGTGGATTCCACCGGCCTCGTCACCGGCGGCTATCAGGGCAAGGTCCGGGTCACGGTCGTGGCCTCGCTCCCGGGCACCAGCTCGACCTTCGGCCATGCCGAGATCCGGGTGCTCCCCCTCCCCGCCACCCGGATCGAGGTGGAGCCCGCGCCCAGCAAGGTGCTGGCCGGCACTCAGCTCACTCTGGCAGGCACGGCCTACTCCTCCCAGAACGACCGCCGCTCGGATGCCGTGATGTTCAGCTCCAGCAATCCGCGAGTGGTCGCGGTGACACTGGCGGGCCGGCTGAGCGCGCTGGCGCCAGGACGGGCCACCATAACCGCCAAGGACGGTCCCGCGTCGACCACGCTGCCACTGCAGGTACTGCCCAACACGCTGACGCGACTATCCATCGAGCCGGGCGACCCTTCTGTGAAGACCGGCGACGTGATTCGGTTTCGCGCCGGCGGCAGGGACGCGTCGGGCAAGGCCGTGTCGGACCTGGTGGTCCAGTGGGGGGTCGAGGGCGGGGAAGGGGTGGCCCAAATCGATGAGAATGGCGCCTTCGTCGCCGAGACTCCAGGGAAGTACACCGTGACGGCGACACTGGGCGGGAAGCAGGCGGGCGCCATTGTGGCGGTCGAAGCCCGTAGTGTACGCCGGGGGCTCGAGGTGCTGGGACGGGTGCCGATCAAATTCCGCGGCGCCGAGGTCTGGGCCCACCAGAGCGGCACCTGCGTCTACCTGAGCACCATCGCCGACCGGGTCTATGCGATCGACGTGACCAACCCAAGCCGGCCGGCGATCGTGGATTCGATGATGACCAATTCCCGGATCGTCAACGACGTGATGACGACGGAAGACGGGAAGTACGGGGTCTTTTCCCGTGAAGGGGCGTCGGACCGCAAGAACGGCATCGTGGTCTTCGACGCGAGTGTCCCCTGTCATCCCAAGGCGATCTCCGAGTTCACGGAGACCGTGACGGGCGGCGTTCATTCGAGCCACGTCTATCAGGGACACGTCTACCTCACCGACGATGCCACGGGCTCGATGCGGGTGATCGATATCCAGGATCCCTATCATCCCAAGCAGGTCGCCCGCTGGCAGACCGAGCAGACCGAGGCCGGTCGCTACCTTCACGACATCTCGATTACCGATGGGCTGGCCTACCTGGCCTACTGGAATGACGGCCTCATCATCCTCGACGTGGGGAACGGGATCAAGGGCGGGAGCCCCGAGAATCCCCAGTTCGTTTCCCAATACAAGTACGATCTGAGCGCCCTGTACGCCCGGGTTGAAGGGATCTGGGGTCTCTCGGCGCGGGGGACCCACACCGCCTGGCGGGCCGGCAAGTACGTCTTCGTGGGCGATGAGGTCTACGCCGCACGCGCGGCCAAGGGGCTGCAGGACGGGAATAGTCTTACTTTCGGCCGACTCCACGTGATCGACGTGTCCAACATCGAGAAGCCGAAAGAGGTGGCCTGGTACGAGCCGACCGACGGCGGAGTCCACAACGTCTGGGTGGTTGGTGATACGCTCTACCTGGGCAACTACCAGGGCGGAGCCCGGGTGCTCGACATTTCAGGCGAACTCAAGGGTGACCTGCTGCGCCAGGGCCGGGAGGTGAGCTGGATTCTCACGGCCGACTCGATGGGGGTGCAGCCGCGCTCAACCTTCGCCTGGGGTGCAGTGGTCAAGGACGGGAACATTTACGTGCCTGACATCAACACCGGGCTCTGGATCCTGAAGCTGGAGCCGAAGCGGGAGACGCTGACGCCGTAGGATTATGGGATTATGGGATTATGGGATTATCGAATTGCGGGATTGGGGGATTGGGGTGCGGGATCGCCCAATCCCTCACCCCCGTTCCCACTTGTCTCCTTGCCGCAGCACACCGCGCGCCACTCAGCACTGAGCACTCAGCACTCAGCACTTAGTCCTTAGTCCTCAATCCTTCACCCTGATCTCAATCTTCCCCTCCCCCAGCCCCACCGGCCACCGCGGCGTCGCCGAGCGGCCCTGGACCGTTTCTTCCAATCCTTTCTCTGACTTGGCGACGGTCCTGATCTCGTAGGTCCACAGCTCGACGGCCGGGGTGCAGGTAATTTCCAGTGGTGCGGAGTAGGAAACCTCGGGCGCGAAGAAGCTGTCATCGGGGAATGCGGCCGGGTGCCAGCGGTAGCGGATCTCGATGGCACCATCGGCGCGGAACTCGAGTTCCTTGGCGAAGATGGTCACTCCCCCCTCAATCGTGCGGAAACTCAAAGCAATCCTCTCATCGGATTCAGCGAGGTCATAGTTCCGGCTGAGATCTGCGGGAGCCCACACCGGGTCGTAGTCCCCGCGGGCGTACATCGCGAAGGCGAGATCGGCGGGCAGGACCCGGGCGGTTTCCATGGGGCGATCGGTAGCGTCGAGCGGCGGCAGCTCGTTGAGCTGCATCTGCTCCTCCAGATCATGAATGCTGGGCGCGCCCGACTCGTCGTGAAGACTCACCCGTCCCTGGCCCGGCGGTGTCAGTTCATGGTAGACCTCCCGCCGTCGAGTCAGGACGTTGGCATAGTTGATCCCTCGCTCGAAGACAGTGAACTCCTCGAGTGCGCCCCCCCGGTGCGGGGCGATCAGGGCGGAGAACGCCGGCCCGTGCACCCAGACCTCGTTGCGGCCGTCGGCGTCGAGGTCCAGCACGTCGAACGCCAGCGGCTCGCCCCGCCTGAGCTCGGCCTCGGCCTGGGCCAGATTGCGCCAGACCCCGTCACGCAGATGGGGCAGATAGAGCCCGCCGAAAACGCCGTGCCAGTAGGCGTCGTTGCACTGCGCCCGCCCGATGGCGCGGCGGGCCGGCTCCGGGTCTCCCACCTGGCGGCAGAGGGTCGAGAGTGCCTGCATCTTCTTGTGCATCCGGTTGGCTTCGGAATACTTCACGAAGAAGTTGCGCCAGTGGGCGCCCCGGATCAGGGCGCCATCTGGGCCCGAGGCTCGGGATTCCCCGAGATCCTTCTCGAGTATGGTGAGGCGGCGGGCCGCCTCCGGTGGGAGGGACCAGCCTTCCATTTCCCGATAGGAGGCGGTCGGGAGGTAACAGAGCCCCGCGCTGGGGACCTGATCGAGCGCCGCGGCCAGGGTGGTCAACACCACCTCACCCGAATCCACCAGCGCGCCCATGGTGGTGAGGAACTGGTCGAGCCAGCCCTTCTCGTAGACCCACTCCTTGGTGCCGGGCCATCCGCCGAACTTCTCGCCGTCGTCCGCCAGCACCGCCAGGGCGTGGCCCGCCTCGCGGAGCTGCCGGAGATAGGCGGCGGTATCGGCTGGTGGTTGGAAGGGGATCAGGTACCGCAGGCGCTCATCGATGGGAAAGAGTGCAACCCGCTGTCCGTCGCTCTCGGTGGTCCAGGGCGCATGCAGCTGCTCCCGCCGGAAGCCGGTGACCAGGAAGTGGCGGTCGTCCACCAGAGCGTAGCGCACCCCGGCCCGGGCCAGGTCCGCGGCCAGTTCCGGCTCCCAGACCCGCTCGGTGAGCCAGAGTCCGGTGGCGTTGACGCCGAAGCGCCGGGCGATGGCCTCCCGCATCCATTCGATCTGCTCCACCCGATCGGTGCGGTGCAGGGAAGCCAGGACCGGTTCGTAGAACCCCGCGAGCAGGAGCTCGATCCGGCTGTCCGACACCAGCCGGCCCAGGAAGTCGAGGTACTTGGGCTCGTGGGCCTCCAGCCATTCCAGCAGCGGGCCGGAGAGGTGAAGCACGATTGGCAGAAAACCGCGCTCGTCCACCCGCTCCAGGAAGGGGCGGTAGACATCGCGGACATGCTGCTCGAAGACCGAATCAAAATTGCCGACGGGTTGGTGGAGATGGACCCCGAAGGCGAAGCGGAGGGGGGGAGGCATGGGGGGGAATAGTAAAAGGTGAGTCGTGGGAGGTAAGAGGGGAACCGGGAACCGGGAACCGGGAAAAGGGTGGGGAAAAGGGAAAGGGGAAACGGGGGAAAAGGTGCGCCGCCCAATCGGGATCTAAGAAGCGACCGCGCAGTTCTCCTACCGTTCCCCGCTCCCGGTTCCCCGTTCCCCTTCAACCGCAAACCCCATCGCCCGAGCCAGCTGGTTCAGCGATCCCACGTCCGCGGCACCTTTCCAGATTCTATAGAACCGGGTCTGCACCTCGAAGGGGACCCAACCGCCCAGGTTCTCGAACAGCTCGAGCAGTTCGGTGGCTCGTGCCAGCGCCACCGCGGAGTGGTCGTTGGCCAGGGCCGCCACCGCGTCCCGCAGCGAGCTCTGGGTGACTTCACGGAGGGACACCTCACCGTGAGAGAGGCGGGCGCGCTCTCCGGTCGAGAACCAGCGCTCGACGCATTCGGCGCGAAGCGCGTTGGTGACCGCCTCCCGTTGGCGCTCGGGGAGTTCGTGGAGGTTCAGGTGCTCGGGTTCCCCGGTACCGGAGAGCGTGACCGTCACCGCAACGCCCAATCCTCGGCGTTCCACCACGGTCTCCGTAGTGAACCGGCGTCCAGTGCGTTGGTGCACCAGGGTCAGGTGGTCGCCGTTGGCCTCGACACCGTAGCCGGTGGCCTCCGCGGCATCGGGGGCATAGCGGTGCGCGGCAGCGATACCGGCCGCGACCCTCGCCACCGGCGCGATCTGGGGCCGGGCATGGCGCAGATAGATGTCGCGCCCGGTGCCGAGGGCGCGGTCATTGCTGAGCGCCGGGGCGAGCCGGTCGCTGAACCCCTGGTCGAGGCGGTCCCGGTCCGAGCCGGACAACTCAATGGCGCGCGCGGCGTAACGGAGCACCTCGACGGTCTCGATGCCGCCGATATCGTCAAAGAACCAGCCGCAGGAGGTGAAACTCCGCAGCGCGCCGCGCACCATTTCGAGCAGCTCCCCGGCCCGGGTGACCTCCTCCGGCGAAGCGTCCGCCCGCACCTGGTCGCGGATGTAGCTCCGAATCGTCGACCCGTCGGTACCGACCACGTCCCCATAGTGCTCCCGGGCTCGGTAGGCGTCGACCAATACTCGCGCGCCCTCGCGGCGGTAGAGCGTTTCGAGCTCGGCGCCGAGCCAGCCGACGGCATCCCGAAGGGGAGCGCGCCAGGCCTGCTGCGTGGCCCGTTCCGGTGCGATCCGGCAGCCGCAGTCGGAGCGCCAGCGTTCGACCCCATGGGCGCAGCTCCAGGCGCTCGGGCTCACCACCTTCACTTCCTCGCTCGCCGGGTGCCGCGCCAGGAACGAGGCGAAGTTCTCCACTCGGACCCTCGGTGTCTCCACGAGACGCGTCAGCACTCGGGCCAACGCCATCTCACCGAACTTGTGGTGGTGGCCGTAGGTTTCGCCGTCGGTGGCGACCCCAACCAGGCGCCGGGGCTTGCCCTTCTCGTCGGGGGCGAGCAGGCGGTCGAACCATGCCTCGGCATCCCGCACCAGGGCGCCAAAGGCGACGTCATGAGAGATGGCCCCGTCGTAGACGAACAGCGCGATCGAATCACCGGTGGAGGTCCGGTAGAGTCCCGGCATCCCGCCGGCCGGCAGGGAAGTCACCTGGTGCGGGGCCAGAATCGTGAACCGGATCCCCTCGGTGGCGAGGACTTCGAGAGTCTCTTCATCCACCGCGGTCTCCGGTAGCCACATCCCCTCGGGCTCCCGTCCGAAGCGACGGCGGAAATCGGCGATTCCCCAGCGCACCTCGGTACGCTTGTCGTCCAGGGTGCTGAGCGGAAGAATGGCATGGTGATAGGGCATGGCGATGGCGTTGCCATGGCCCAATCGTGCCAGACTGGCGCGGTCGGCCGCCAGGACCGCCGCATAGGTGTCGGGCGCCCGATGCTCCATCCATTCGAGGAGGGTCGGCCCGAAGTTGAAGCTCAGCCCTTCCAGCGTGTTGACAATCCGCGCGATGCGGCCCTCAGGGCCGGGGATCCGCGCGGCCACCACCGCCCGGTAGCACTCCCGTTCAATCCGCTCGTTCCAGTCGTGGAACGGCGCCGCGGAGGCCTCGGCCTCGATCTCCTCCAGCCAGGGGTCTTCGCGGGGCGGCTGGTAGAAGTGGCCGTGGATAATGATCGAAGTGATGGGAGTCAGACGGGGACCTTAAAGGGGGAACGGGGAACCGGGAACGGGGAACGGGAAAGAGGTCAAAGCACCGGGACCAGTGCGCCTGCCCCGGGTGGATGATACGCCTTTTGAAGGTGCAGTCGCAACCGGTCGACGGCTTCCTTCTCGTGCCTCACCAGCTAAATTCGACCCCCGTTCCCGGTTCCCGGTTCCCCGTTCCCCCTTCTCGATGTCCCTCTGGCGCCGTTACCTGCTGCAATGGAAGTCCCGGCTCTCTTCGCGGGCCCGCTCCCGGTATGGGTTGCTGGAGCGGCTCGAAGCGGTCAAAAGCCCGGAGCTGGGTAACCAGCGCGATGTGCTGGTGTATCTTCCCGCCTCCTACCACGGGGGGGATCGCCGGTATCCGGTGGTCTACATGCACGATGGCCAGAACCTCTTCGACCCCGTCACCAGTTTTGCGGGAGACTGGGACCTGGGCGAGCACCTTGCGGCGGCGGCGCGCCGTAGCGCGGAGGCCATCGTGGTGGCGGTTCCCAACATGGGTGAGAAACGGATTGACGAGTACAGCCCTTTCACCGATCCGGAGCAGGGGGGTGGGCGGGGCCAGCTCTACCTCGAATTTCTGACCGCGACGCTGAAGCCGCTGGTGGACGGACGCTACCGCACCCTGACCGGGCGGGCCCATACCGGGATCGCCGGGTCATCGATGGGTGGCCTGATCAGCCTGTACGCCTTCTTCCATTACCAGCGCTGGTTCGGATTTGCGGGGGTCATGAGCCCGTCGCTCTGGTTCGGGGAAGCGGCTATCTTTCCGGCCGTTGAGTCCGCACCGTTCGTCCCTGGCAAGATCTACCTGGACATCGGTACCCTTGAAGGATCCGACACCGTCACCGGGGTCCGGAGGCTCCGCGATCTGCTCACGGCCAAGGGTTACCGTCGCGGGCACGATCTGGAGTACGTCGAGGAATCTGGCGGCCATCACCACGAGGCCGCGTGGGGACGGCGCTTCCGCCGGGCGCTGCCCTTTCTCCTTACTCCTTGAGGTGGGGCGTGCACCACGAACACCATGCCTGGCACAGTCCGTCGCTGGGACGCGAGATGCACCTGCTGGTTTACGGCCACGCCGGCGCCCGGGTGCTGGTCTTTCCCACCACCATGGGGAGCCACTACGAGTGGCCCGACCGCCGGATGCCGGACGTGCTCGGCGATCACCTGGCCAACGGCTGGCTCCAGTTGTACTGCCTGGATCACGTTCACGGCGAAAGCTGGTACGGCGAGCAGCTTCATCCCGGGGCCATGGCCTGGCGCCACTTGCACTACGATCACTACCTGGAGCATGAAGTGCTCCCCTTCACCGCCAGCCGAAACTCCAATCCGTACCTCATCGCGACCGGGGCCAGCTTCGGGGCCTATCACGCCGCCTGTTTCGGCTTTCGTCACCCGGAGCGGGTCAACCGGATCCTCGGGATGAGCGGCCTCTACGACATCAAGCGGTTGACCAAAGGCTATTCCGACGCCAATGTCTACGCTTGTAACCCGTTCGATTTCATGCGGCACGAGCAGGACCCGGGACGCCTGGCCGCGTTTCGGCGGCAGGATATCATCTTCGTCATCGGGCGGGATGATCCCTCCTGCGACAACAACCGGGAGTTTTCCGCCCTGCTCTGGGACAAGGGGATTGGGAACGCGCTCCGGATCTGGGACGGCTGGTCGCACGACTGGCCGTACTGGGAAAAGATGATCCGGATGTATGTGGGGGGGCATGATTGACGGCGGACCGGTGGTACGGCGGTACGGCGGTACCCCGCACCCTGCCGCCGTTTCCGTCGTCCCGCCGTTCCGCCCATACTCGAGAGAGTGAGAACACGTAATGACCAAGAAGATCGGCCTCCTCGTCGGCCGCGAGTGGTCCTTTCCGCCCAAGTTCATCGACGAAGTGAGTCGGCGCGATGCCGGGGTCACCGTCGAGTATGTCTCCCTTGGGGCGGTCGCAATGGACCAGCCCTGTCCCTACGACGTCATCATCGACCGGATCTCCCACGAGGTTCCGTTCTATCGCTCCTACCTGAAGCAGGCGGTGCTGCAGGGGGCCACAGTCGTCAACAATCCGTTCATGTGGACCGCGGACGACAAATTCTTCGGCGCCGCCCTCATCACCAAGCTCGGCGTCGCCAGCCCCAAAACCCTCGCCCTCCCCAACAAGTCGTACGTGCCGGGAATCATCCCCTCGGAGAGCCTCCGGAACCTGCAATTCCCGCTCGATTGGGAGGGGATCACCCGGGAAATCGGGATGCCCTGCATCCTCAAGGACGCCCACGGCGGCGGCTGGAAGGAAGTCCACGTCTGCCGCTCGCTGGCCGAGCTGATTCACCACTACGACAACTCCGGCCTTCTGACCATGGTGGTCCAGGAGTTCATCGACTGGTCGCACTTCGTCCGTTGCATGTGCCTGGGCCAGGAAGAAATCCTGGTCATGAAATACGATCCCAAGGGGCGGCGCTATCTGGTCGAACCCGGGTTCCTGGGCCCGGAGTTGGAGACCCGAGTGGTCAAGGACGCGCAGACCATCGTCCGGGCCCTGGGATACGACATGAACTCGATCGAGTTCGCGGTACGCGACGGGATTCCCTACGCCATTGATTTCATGAACCCCGCCCCGGACATGGACGTTAACTCGCTCATCCAGCCCTACTTCGACTGGGTGGTGACCCACATGGCCGACATGGCCATTCGCTTCGCGAAGAAGCCGCGGAAGCAGGCGAAGGATCTGCGTTGGGATAAGGTCTTCACGGCCAGCAGAAGGGGATGAAACGTTCCGAGTTCCGAGTTCCGAGTTCCGGGTTCCGAGTTCCGAGAGGGACCGCAGTCTCGAGTCGGAACTCCCTGGGAACTCGGGCCTCGGAACCCGGAACTCTGATCTCATGACCGACGCCATCCAGCACTACCATGACCTCCTCGCCGACGGCCTGGCGCAGGATTCCCACGCCATGCTGGAGGATCAGCTGCGGCGCCGGGGCCTCGTGTTCGGCGACCGGGCGCTGTGCACCGTGCTCCGGCCCCGCTTCATGACCCCGGCACAGCACGCTCTGCTGTGTCGCCGGGTCCGGCTCCTGATGCGGGCGTTCGGGAAGGCCTACGACGCCGCGATGGCCGACCCCTCGGTGCGGGCCCAGTTCCGGCTGGCCGACTGGGAGGAGCGGATGATCGGGTACGACCCCGGCGTTCGCGAGGCGAGCCCCCATTCCCGGCTCGATGCCTTCGTGCTTGACGACACCGGCGAAATGGCCCTCACCGAATACAATGCCGAAACCCCCGCCGGTGCCGGATTCAACGACGCGCTAACCCTTTCGTTCATCGACCTACCCGTGATGCGTGAATTCGGGCGCCGCTACGAGCTCCGGGCGCTGCCGGCACGGCACGGCGTGTTCCACGTCCTGCTCGACGCCTGGCGCCAGTTTTCCGGCTCACGGGCCGCCCCGTCCATCGCGATCGTCGACTGGCCCGACGTGCCGACCCGGGCTGAGTTCGTTCTCTTTCAGCGGTACTTCCACGAGATGGGCCTCTCATCCATCATCGTGGATCCTCGATCCATGGACTACCGGCACGGGCGGCTCTACGCCGACGGTCGGCCGGTGGATCTCATCTACAAACGGGTCCTCCTCCATGAACTGGTGAACGAGGGGGGGCTGGACCAGCCCCTCGTCCGCGCGGTCCGCGACCGGGCGGTCTGCATGGTAAATCCCTTCCGCTGCAAGATCCTCCACAAGAAGGCGAGCCTCGCGGTGCTGAGCGACGAGCGCAATGCGAAACGCTTCCGTCCCGACGAGTTGGAAGCGATCCGGGCGCATGTGCCCTGGACCCGGGTGGTCGAGGAACGGAAGACGGTCAACCGGGGTGAGCCGGTGGATCTGATTCCGTTTATCCTGGAGAATCGCCAGCGGCTGGTCCTCAAGCCCAACGACGACTACGGTGGGGCGGGGATCGTGCTGGGCTGGACGGTAGACGCGGCAGCGTGGGAGCGGGCGCTCAAGGTCGCGCTGGAGGCCCCCTACATCGCGCAGGAGCGGGTCCGCATACCCAGTGAGCCCTATCCCAGCATGGTCGGTAGCCGGGTGGAGATCTATGACCGGATGCTCGACACGGCGCCTTTCGTCTGTTACGGTGACTTTGCCTCCGGTTGTCTCACCCGGCTCTCCACGGCGGCCCTGCTCAACGTGACGGCTGGCGGCGGCTCGACGGTGCCGGTGTTCGTGGTGGAGAAGAGGTAGCCGTTAGCCGTTGGCCGTTAGTCGTTAGCTAACCACCATCGGGATCTGCTAACGACTAACGACTAACGGCCCCAGTCGGATCACGATCCGGAGTTACCATGAAAGCCCCCAGCCTCACCCTCGGCATCGAAGAAGAGTATCAGATCATCGACCCCAAGACCCGCGAGCTCAAGTCGTACATTACCGAGATCCTCAAGGGCGATCACGTGGTCATGGGCGAGGTGAAGCCGGAGCTGCATCAGTCCATGGTCGAGATCGGTACCAAGGTGTGCCGGTCGCCCGCGGAGGCGCGTGGCGAACTGGTGCGGTTGCGGGGCGTGGTATCGGGACTGGCCGGGAAGAACGGCCTGGTGATCGCCGCCGCGGGCACCCACCCATTCTCGTCGTGGATGGAACAGGAGATCACCCCGCTGGAGCGGTACATCGGTGTCAAGGAAGACCTCCAGGAACTGGCGCAATCGCTGCTGATC
>JBGPJS010000060.1:0-12701 GCA_041485505.1 Gemmatimonadota bacterium
CGACGCCGTGGAGCCCGCCGGACACCTTGTAGTTGCTCTTGTCAAACTTGCCGCCGGCGTGGAGCACGGTCAGGGCCAGCTCGACGCCGGGGATCTTCTCGGTCGGATGAATGTCCACCGGGATGCCGCGCCCGTTGTCCGCGACGGTGATCGAGTTGTCCGGATGGATCGTGACTTCGACCCGGTCGCAGTACCCGGCCAGCGCCTCGTCGATCGAGTTGTCCACCACTTCATAGACCAGGTGGTGCAGCCCGTTCTCGCTGGTCGAGCCGATGTACATCCCCGGCCGTTTGCGCACCGCCTCCAGCCCCTTGAGGACCTGGATGGATCCGGCGTCATACTGCTGATTCTGCTCCCCGTTCCCCGCCGATTCTTTCGCCATGTACCCTGCGTTGGTTGTGAGGTCAGGAAGTCTTCCCGGAGATGACTCCGGGGGTCCAGCGGATCCCCTCGATCCGCCCGGTGCGTCCCGCGTTTACCTTGGCGAGAATCCGGGGCGTCATCAGGCTCAATTCATTGGCCCAGGCCGCGCTCTTGACCAGCACCCGAAGGACGCCGTCGGGCGTCACCGATTCCGGCCTGGTCACCGCCGCGATCTGGGTCCCCACCAGTGCGTCCCACTCCTCGATGACGCTGGCCTGCTGCAGCCGCCGGGAGAACCCCGAGCCCTTGAGGTAGCTCTTGAGGGCATCGGCAATCGGCGTCGGGGTGCGTTTGTCAGGCATGGCTCTCATCAATTCGACCCCGTGCTACGCCCCATACCGGCAACCCCAAATTCTTCGGCAGCTCATCCAGCCTGGGCGCCGTCAAGAACACCTGGCCGTGGTGGTCTCGAAGCAGAAGATCCGCCAGGCGCCGCTGGCGCTCTCCATCCAGCTCGGCAAAGACATCGTCCAGCAGCAGGGCCGGTTCGATGCCGCGGCTTCGGCGCAGCGTCGCCAATTCCAGCAGTTTGAGTGCAATGGCCGCGGTCCGCTGCTGCCCGGTAGAGCCGAAATCACGCAACGCACGGGATCCCAGTTGGAGGCTCAGATCATCCCGGTGTGGTCCCACGGTGGTGGCGCCGCGAGCCCGGTCCGCGGCGGCCGCTCGCTCGAGATGGGTGGGCCACGCCTCCGGATCCTTCAATTCCTCTCGGCCAGTGTAAGCCAGGGAGGCTTGATCCTCGGCGCCCAGTGCCGCCATGAGCGCCGCGAACTCCCCAGCGAACTCCCGGACCCAGTCTAACCGGGCGGCCAGGATGCGGGCGCCCGCCGCCGCGAGGGCCCCCTCGAACGCCCGGGCCAGGTCCGGCCGTCCCTGCCGGAGGGCGGCGTTTCGCTGGGCCAGCGCCGCCCGGTAACGGCCCAGGGAGCGCAGGTAGCCTCGATCGGCCAGCGCCAGGGTGCGGTCGAGATAGTGGCGCCGCACCGCGGTGGGACCCGATCCCAGAGCCACCTCGGACGGGAGGAAGGCGACCGCCAGCCATTCCCCAGCCGCATCGGCTAGCCGGGGCACCTCCGCGCTATCGAGTTCCAGTCGTTTCTTTCGCCCGGCCAGAGTGAATACGGCCGCGGCCTGTCGTTCCCGACCACCATCCCGGAACCAGATCTCGACCCGGAATCCGGCGTCGCCGAATCGCACCAGCTCCTGGTCCGCGGCCCCACGCAGCGATCGAAACAGTACTGGGTAGTAGATCGCCTCGAGCAGGTTGGTCTTGCCCTGGGCATTGGGGCCGAGGAGCACCATACCGCCCGCCGGGGGCTCAAATTCGCGATCGCCGAGGTTCCGGAAGCCCCGGATGATCAGCCGTGTCAGGTGCACTACTGGATGGTTACGCTCCGGGTCACCGTGTCGCCGCGGTTGCCCTTCTTGTCGGTCCCGAAAACCAGGAGGGTGATCGTCTGTCCCGAGAGCCCTTGGGTGGCTATTTGCAAGCCGAAATGAACGGTGTCAGAGGAGGCGACCAACGGGGGGAAGCCTAGAATGCCGCCGACGGTCCGGAAATAGACCGTGTCAACACTATCCGGGTCGATCGACCTTCCGGAGACCGGGAAGAGCGGCCCCGGCTGAATCGCGGTGTCTTTGCTTGGGTCGTCAATTACCGTGGTTGGGCCGATGCCGTTTCCCGGAGTGGTGAAGGTCAGACGGTCCCGGTCGGAGCAGTCCCACACCAGGGCGCCAACCAGCAGGGCGGCGACCGCCCGGAAACCCCCGCCCGGACGACCCGGAGAGCCCTTGGACATGGCTGAAATTTAGACCGATTCAGAGGGGAAGGGCAGTGCTGCATGCTGGGTCGCGGGCTATGGGCTCTGGGCCGTGCGAAGTCAGGAATGGCAGCCCGACCGAAGTGAGTGATTTGGTTCCTCAGCACCCAGCACTCAGCACTCAGCACCCAACACTGGTACTTAGCATCCCCGAAAGGTGGCCCGCCGCTTCTCCAGAAAGGCCGCCATCCCCTCCCGCATATCCTCCGTCGAGGCCAGGAGGCCGAAATGGTTGGCCTCGAGGACGTGGGCATCGGCGGAGCTCATTTCCAGGCCGCTATCCACCGCCTCCAGGCAAAGCCGGACCGCCAGGGGGCCGTTCTCCATGATGGTCCGGCCCATCTTTTCAGACTCGGCCATCAGCTGGTCGGCGGGAACCACCCGGTTGACCAGCCCGATCCGCCACGCCTCCTGGGCGTCGATCATCTGGGCCGTGAGCAGGAGCTCCAGGGCCCGCCCCCGGCCTACCAGCCTGGGGAGACGAACACTGCCTCCGTAGCCCGGACCAATGCCCAGCTTGACCTCGGGCTGACCGAACTTGGCGTTCTCGCTGGCGAGGCGAATGTGGCAGGCCATGGCCAACTCACATCCGCCGCCCAAGGCGAAGCCGTTTACCGCGGCGATTACCGGTTTACCGAGGCGTTCCAGTTGGCGAAAGACCTCCTGACCCACCATGGCGCGGGCCTTTCCATCAAAGGGGCCCTGTTTCGCCAGTTCCGAGATGTCGGCGCCGGCGACGAAGGCCTTGGGACCGGCGCCCGTCAGGATGACGCTCCCGACCGCCTTGTCGGCCGCGACGGCCTCGACCGCCTGGCCGAGCTCGGCGATCACGACGTCGTTGAGCGCGTTGAGCTTGTCGGGTCGGTTTACAGTGATGAAGGCGATGCCATCGCGGACATCGTAGAGGAGGGAGCTGTAAGTCATGCTGTGGCCACTCCAGTGGGAGAGTCGTCGGGATCGGGTGGCCCCCGTTGAGGGGAATGCACACCGGCGGAGAGAAATCTACGCGCGTCCGGTTTGACCTCAGCTGTTGTGGGCGGAAGGGCCCCCGGTTTGTGGCGGCCGGCCCACGGTGCCTCGCGGGTCTCCGGCTCACGTTTGGGCTCAACAAGTGCGGCAGGTAACAACGCGCTATGTCTAGTTACCATACGTACTTACATGACATGTAACATCGTATTCATGATATGCAGCAACGACTTATGATCATACCAAGAGAGGTAATGTAAAAATATTAGACAATACTATGAAGGAATGGCACATCGGTTGCCTTACCATCGGGTAGATGCCGGAATCAACTGAGATGCCAAGGACCACGCATTCGACCGAGGAGCAAGCAAATGAAAACACCCCGCCTTCTCTCGGCCCTTCTTGGGATGGCCTTGCTGCTGGGAATTCTGAGTTGCTCGTCGGATTCACCGCTCCCGACCAGCACTTCCGTGCAGTCATCGGTGGCGCCCCAAGGGGACCTGCTCTCGACTACCGACCGGCTCCTTGGGACTCTGCTGTCGTGCGAGCCCCTGCCGTACGCGATAACCCAGCAGGTTGTGGGCCCACAGGGGGGCGTTCTCCGGGTCGGCCCGCACTCACTGGTCATTCCGAGCGGCGCTCTTTCCCAGCCAGTGCTGATCACCGCGGAGGCACCATCCGACTGGGTCAACTCAGTCCGGCTCTTCCCTGAGGGACTCCAGTTCGCCTCTAACCGGGCGGCCGTGCTCACGCTCAGCTATCGGAACTGCTCGCTGGTCTCCCGGCTGCTCCCGAAGCGAATCGCCTACACCACCGACCTGCTCAAGATCCTGTCGATGCTCGTCTCCATCGACAACCCCTTGGCCCAGCAGGTCAGCGCGCCGCTGCAGCACTTCTCCCGCTACGCGGTTGCGTGGTGATGAGGGGCTGATGCTCCCGGCCGAGTCATCTCCCGCGCGGTGGGGCCCGGAGCCCGGGACCCACCGCGCGAGTGCCTCGCTCCACAACGCTCGGACCCTCGAGCGCAGTGGCCACCTTTCCGAAGCCATCCATGCATATCAGGCCTCCATTGAGGAGGCCACGACCGACGGGATGGGCGTGGTGCTGGCTGAGGCCCTGCGCCGCCTGGGCGTGGTGCACCATCATCGCAACGACTCCGCCCGTGCCCGACAGCTTTGTCTGCAAAGCTATCAGATCGCCAGCGGTCTCAGGGAGGACGTCCTCGCGGCCGAGGCGCTCAACGTACTGGCCGGTATCGAGTTCGAAAGCGGCGCTATCGAGAATGCCCGCGACACCTACCACCGAGCGTTAGAACTGGGCGGAGCCGGCCCCGAATTGCGAGGCCGGATCGAGCAAAACCTGGGGATCCTGGCCAACGTCCAGGGCGACTGGACCATGGCGCGAGAAAAGTATCTCCGGTCGCTGGACGCCTTCCGGTTGGCCGGTGAAGAGAAGGGCTGCGCCATTGCCTACCACAACCTGGGAATGATCAGCGCCGACCGGAAGCTCTGGGACGACGCCGACTCGTATTTCAATCAGAGTCTTGAATTGGCGGAGCGGCTCGGCGACGTCCATCTCCAGGGCCTCTGCCGGTTGAATCACTCCGAGGTGCATGTCGCGAGGCAGCACTTCGACCGGGCGCGGGAGGACGCCGAAGAGGCCCTGCGCATCTTCGACCTGCTGGGTACGCTGCTGGACAAGGCCGATGCCTACCGCGTCCTCGGTGTGGTGTTTCGGGAAACCGGACGCCCGGTGCTGGCGGAGGCCCGGCTCCGCGCGGCGATCGAGCTGGCGCTGAGCACCGGGTCCGTCCTGAGCGAGGCTGAGGCCTCGCGGGAACTGGCGCGGCTCTATCGGGACATGGGTCGAAATCAGGACGCGCTGACGCTGCTCAACGCCGCCCACCGGCTCTTTGGACGGCTCGATGCCGCAGTCGACCTGGTCGACGTCGCCGGCAAGCGGTCCGATCTTGAGGACACCTACCTGGCGGTGGTCCGGGACTGGGGCCAGTCCATCGAATCCTCGGACGGATACACCTTCGGGCACTGCGAGCGGGTGGCTGACTACGCGATCGCCGTGGCCCGGACCCTGGGCCTCGACGAGCTGGAGCAGACCACGATCCGCCTGGGCGCCTACCTGCACGACCTGGGCAAGGTGCGGGTGCCCCACGAGATCCTCAACAAGGCCGGGCCGCTCACTCGCGAGGAATTCGACATCATGAAAATGCATCCGGTCTGGGGGCTCGAGCTCCTGGCCGCGGTCGAATTCCCCTGGGACATCAAGCCGATCATCCGCTGGCACCACGAGAAGCACGATGGCAGCGGCTATCCGGACAAACTCCGGAGTGACGAGATCCCTCTCGCCGCGCAGATCATCTGCATCGCGGACGTGTACGACGCGCTCACGACCACTCGGAGCTACCGCGCGGCCATGGCCCCGATCGTCGCTATCGAGAAGATGAACGAGAGCCGGCACTGGTGGCGCGCTGATGTGTTCGAAGCGTTCATGCTCTCGGTCGGAAATTTCTGATGACCTGCTGTCCGTCCACCGAGGACGACCGGCGGGAGCTTGAGCGGCTGGTGAGTGAGGGACGCTGGCAGGACGCGCTTCTCTTCTACCGCGGCGCCAGATCCCCTGGCTTCCGGGATCGGGCGGAAGGCCAACTTCTGGCCGCTCGCGCCGCCGGACAATTGGGCCAATTCGACAGCGCGTCGGTCCTCGCGGCTGCGGCCCACGAAGGGTGCCGGGCAGTTGGTGATACCAGGGGCGTGATGCAGGCGCTGCACATGATGGGGGCCGCCGCTTTCGAGTTCGGCCGCCTGGAAGAGGCGGAGGTCCGGTTCGAGGAGGTCCTCCACCTGGCCCATCGGACCGATGATGGACTCATGGCCGCCCGAGCGTCGACCAACCTCGCGTCGGTGGTCCACCTGCGGGGCCGCCGGGATCTCGCGGTCAGCCTGTACCGGAGCGCGCTGGAGGCCTACCAGCGCCTGGATCATCCCCGGGGCGCCGCCGAGACCAGCCACAATCTCGGCCTGCTGTACCGGCAACAGGGCGACCTTGTTGCCGCGGAGAAAGCCGCGGCCACGGCCATCGGGTCGGCGGAACTGAGCGGTGACCTGGCCCTCCTCGCGCTCACCATGGTGGGCCGCGCCGAAATCGAGTTCGAGCGAGGGGACCTCGCGATCGCACGCGAGCACTTGGCGCGCGCCGCGGCCCTGGCCGCAGAGGCCGGCGACGATCTTGTCGCGGCGGAGGCGGGGCGCTTGGGGTCGCTTCTACACTTGCGTTGCGGCGAATACGAGGAGGCCTATCACGAGGCGGAGCGCTCCCGTGCCGTCGCCGACCGGCATGGATGCCGGCTGCTGCAAGCCGAGAGCACGGCAGTCTCGGCCCGGGCGCTCAAAGGGCTCGGTCGCCTCCCCGCGGCGCAGCGGCTCCGACGTGAGGCCCTCCGGGGATTCCGTGCCCTGCCGGCCCCGGAACTGATTCGGAGGTTCGAGTCCGAGTGGAAGGCCGACCTGCCCGCCGCGTGACCTCGCGGACGACTTCCGCCTTCCCCACCTCCATAAAAGCGTCCTCCTGGGAATCACCTCGCCAATTCGGCTGCGGGCTCTAGATTGCACCCATGCCGATTCCCCAGACCATCGCGTGGACCCCCGCCCATGGGGTTCGCATCCTCGACCAGACTCTCCTTCCTCTCGAAGAGCGCTACCTCAAACTCAACACCGTCGAGCAGGTGGCCGAGGCCATCGAGCGGCTCCGGGTAAGAGGCGCCCCGCTCATCGGCATCGCGGCCGCGATGGGCGTGGTGCAGGCCCTACGACGGGAGGCGGGGGATAGCGATGGCGCCGCCATTCCGCGCGCTCGCGCGCTGGAACTGGTGCAGGCGGCCTGCGACCGGCTCAAAGCCACCCGGCCGACGGCGGTCAACCTCGAATGGGCCCTCAACCGGATGCGTCGTCGGGCCGAGGGAACCCTCGGCAACCTGGCCACCGTGCGGGACGCACTGATCGCCGAAGCGACCAACATCTGGGATAGCGACCGGGTCATGTGCGACCGGATCGGCGCGGCCGGGCTGGCGCTGATCCCCGATGGCGCCACGATCATGACCCACTGCAATGCCGGGTCCCTCGCCACCGGCGGAATCGGGACCGCGCTGGCTCCGGTGTACGCCGCGCACGCCGAGGGGCGACGGGTCCAGGTCCTGGCCGACGAGACCCGGCCTCTGCTCCAAGGCAGCCGGCTGACCGCCTGGGAACTCACCCGGGCGGGAATTGTCTGCACGGTGATCACCGATGGCATGGCGGCCAGCCGGCTGCGACTGGGGGACGTGACCTGCGTCATCGTCGGTGCCGATCGGATCGCCGCCAACGGGGACGTGGCCAACAAGATCGGCACCTACGGACTCGCCTTGGCGGCTAGGGCGCATGAGGTGCCGTTTTATGTCGCCGCGCCCCGCTCGACGATCGATCTGGGGACACCCGACGGAAGCCGGATTCCGATCGAGGAGCGCCGGGCGGAGGAAGTGACCGGGCTGGGAGGCCGGCGGACGGCGCCGGTGGGGATCGCGGTGTGGAACCCGGCGTTCGACGTCACGCCGGCGGCGCTCATTACGGCGATCATCACCGATGATGGTGTCGTCGTTCCGTCGGACATTGCGTCGCGGTTTGGCTGAGACGGGCGAACCCGAGGTTCGCCCTTACATCTGAGACGGGCGACCCGAAGTTCGCCCCTTACTCCCGTTCCCCGTTCCCCGTTCCCGCATGACATCGATTCTGGCCCTTGATCAGGGCACTACGGGGTCCACGGCACTCGTCATCCATCAGGACGGCGGGGTGCTGGGACGCGGCTATCGGGAGTTCCGGCAGTTCTTCCCCCAGCCCGGGTGGGTGGAGCACGATCCCTCGGAGATTCTCCGGGTGACCCTCGAGGCGGCGCGGGAGGCCATTGCTCAATCGGGCGAGCGTCCCGCGGGCCTCGGCATCACCAACCAGCGGGAAACCGTGGTGCTGTGGGACCGGAAGACCTTGGCCCCGGTGGCGCCGGCGATCGTCTGGCAGGACCGGCGCACCGCCGAGCGGTGCCGAGAGCTCAAGGCCGGTGGGCGCGAGGCGATGATTCGTGACCTCACCGGCCTGGTGCTCGATCCCTACTTCTCCGCCACCAAGCTGGAGTGGCTGCTGAAGGACCAGGACCTTAGGCGCCGGGCCGAGGCAGGAGAGCTGGCGGCGGGCACCATCGACAGCTGGCTGATCGCGAACTTGACCGGCGGCCGGGTCCACGTCACCGATCACACCAATGCGTCACGGACCATGCTCTACAGCCTGGCGGCCAGGGCCTGGGACCCCGCACTCCTTAAGCTGTTCGGCATCCCGGGTGGGATCCTGCCGACCGTGGTTCCTTCCAGCGGCGTGGTCGGCGAGACCGATGAAGCGCATCTCGGGTTTTCGCTCCCGATCGCCGGTATTGCCGGAGACCAGCAGGCGGCGCTCTTCGGCCAGGGGTGCAGCCGCCCCGGACTGGCCAAGAACACCTACGGCACCGGCGCCTTTCTCCTCACGTTTACGGGGCAGGAGCGTCCCCAATCGGACCATGGTCTTCTGGTGACGATGGCCTGCGGTCCCGCCGGCGAATCGGCGTATGCGTTGGAAGGGAGCGTGTTCATCGCCGGCGCGGTGGTGCAGTGGCTGCGCGATGGACTGGGGCTGATCACGCGGGCGGCGGAGACCGAGGCGCTGGCCCGGAGCGTCCCCGATACCGGCGGGGTCCATTTCGTTCCCGCCTTTGTGGGCCTCGGCTCCCCCTACTGGAACGCGGAGGCGCGGGGGACCATTACCGGCCTTACCCGTGGCACCACGAAGGCACACCTGGTTCGCGCCGCCCTCGAGTCCATGGCCTTCAGCAGCGCGGACCTTCTTTCCGCGATGACCGCGGACGCCCACCTTTCACTTGCCAGGCTACGGGTGGACGGCGGGGCGGCGGCCAACGACTGGCTGATGCAGTTCCAGTCCGACCTGTTGGGAGTGCCGGTCGAGCGACCCGACATCGTCGAGACCACGGCCCTCGGCGCCGGTGGCCTGGCCGGGCTGGCGCTTGGCGTCTGGCGGACGGTGGATGACTTCGTCGCCAGCCGAACCTTCACCCACTTTGAGCCCCGCATGGGTCAGCCGGAGAGGGAGGCTCTCCTCACGGGATGGCATCGGGCGGTGGGGGCGGCTTTGGAGTGGGCGGGAGGGTAGTTCCCAGTTCCCAGTTCCTAGTTCCGAGTCCCCTTTCTCCCGTTCCCCGCTGTTATGTCCAATCCGCCCGGACGTTACTGTCCTGATGGCGGGCACGAATCGGGGAGCTGCTGGTCAACGGGACGCATATATAGGGAGAAGATCGATGCGAACATTGGTCGCATTCAACAACGTGACGCTGGACGGTTACTTCACCGGCTCGAACGGCGACTTCAGCTGGGCCCACCAGGGCGACAGGGATGCGGAGTTCGACGCCTTTGTCGCCGATAATGCCAGGGGCGGAGGCGTGCTCGTGATGGGCAGGATCACCTATCAGCTCATGGCCGGCTACTGGCCGACGCCGCAGGCGATCAAGAACGATCCGCTGGTGGCCGAAGGGATGAACAGCATGCCGAAGGTCGTGTTTTCCAGAACACTGGCGCAGGCGTCGTGGAGCAATACGACACTGGTGAAGGGGGACCTGGCGGCGGCAATGCGAGAAATGAAGCAGGAGCCCGGCAAGGACATGGCGATCCTGGGCAGCGGCAGCATTGTGTCCCAACTGGCGGAGGAGGGCTTGATCGATGAATACCAGGTTATCGTGAATCCGGTCGTGCTGGGCAAGGGGAGGACAATGTTCGAGGGCATCAAGGCGATGCAGACGCTCAAGCTGACCAAGACTCGGGCCTTCGGCAACGGGAAGGTCCTGCTGTGCTACCAGCCGAAAGGCTGACCTCCCCTCAGCCCAACTTCTGTCATTGCGAGAGCCTGCCCCGAGCGAAGCGAGGGGGCCCCGGCGCAAGCCGGGCCCGCGGCAATCTCCATCCA
The DNA here is from genome assembly GCA_041485505.1 of Gemmatimonadota bacterium. Taxonomy (GTDB): domain Bacteria; phylum Gemmatimonadota; class Gemmatimonadetes; order Gemmatimonadales; family GWC2-71-9; genus JBDUEA01. The sequence continues at coordinate 10,262 of JBGPJS010000060.1, forward strand.
TCCCACGACGACCAGCTCGCCGCCGCCACACCTCACCCCTGGCCCCCTCTTTTGCGTCCTCGGTGCCTCCGTGTTTCCATACACTGACCTTTCGTGGCCGGGTTGTTGGGCTGCAGGACCCGACATTGCGCCTTAGGCCGCGCCGCCTCACCTTCTGAGAGAGACGGGTGAACTGTTTCCCTCTGAGAGGATGGCATCCGTGATCTTCGATCTCCCAACATTCACGCTGATCCACGTGGTGTTGAGTCTCGTGGGGATTCTCGCGGGCCTGGTGGTCGTGGGAGGCCTCATGGCAGGGGTACGGTTCGACGGCTGGACGGGGGTCTACTTCGTGACCACCGTCCTGACCAATGTCACCGGGTTTGGCTTCCCCTTCGCGACCCTGCTGCCCTCACACATTGTGGGGGGTGTCTCCCTCCTTGTCTTGCCGGTCGCGATGGCCGCACGGTACTGGAAGCAGCTCACCGGGGCCTGGCGCCGAGTCTTCGTCGTGGCTACGGTGTTGGCACTCTACCTCAACGTCTTCGTCCTGCTGGTGCAGCTGTTTCGCAAGATCCCGGGCCTGATCGCGGTGGCCCCCACCCAAGAATCTCCGGCCTTTGTGGGGACGCAGCTCATCGTCCTGGTGTTGTTCGTGGTCCTGGGGAGGGCCGCGGTGAGGGGCTTCCGAGTCGAGCGGGCGGCGTAATCGGCGGGGAACTGGTACTCAGTAGTGAAACCCAGAGGCACAGAGAGCACAAAAGGGGTCAGAGCAGCGGCGACCGGAGTGTTGGCGGTGGCAGGGCGAAGGTCAGGGTTGCGCGCCGAGTGGACTTCACTGCGCGTCCGGACGTTCGACCCGTACGGGGACCCGACGCACTGTCGACCGAGTTCGGCCTGACTGCTGACCGATTCGGCCTCACTGTCGACTGAGCGGAGGAGGAGTTGGACATGTGGGATGAAGCGGGGGGAGCCAGGCAGCCCCGGGGGTTGGGCCGCCTGGTTCTTTTCCGGGGTGGCGAGTGGGCGAGGAGGAATGAATGAAGCCGGTTGGGTCCACGGGGAATGGTATCCGTCACGGATGACAGGGGAATGACAGGGCCGAGCCGCCGGCGGTAGCTTGGGACAATCAGCCCCCACCGAGGACCCTATGACCCGACCGCTACCTCACTGCGCCCTTCTCCTCGCTGTTGCAATGACGCTACCCGGCGCAGGCGAGGCCCAATCGTTCAAAGCCGACAAGTTCAGCATCGGTGGCGATGGAGGAACCGACTACCTCACCGCCGAGCCGGGCACCGGCCGAGTATTCGTCTCGCGCGGGACCCACGTCATGGTGATCGACGGACCCACAGGCAAGGTGGTGGGCGACATTCCGGACACCCCGCGGACCCACGGCATCGCGCTGGTCCAGAAATCGAACCATGGCTTTATCACCAATGGCGGCGACTCGACGGTGACGATGTTCGACCTCAAGAGCCTGGCGGTGATTCGGAAGATCCCGGTCCCCACCGGGGGTCTGGACGGGATCATGTACGATGACTACGCCGATCGGATCATGCTCACCAATCACAGTCACCCGATCGGAACCCTGGTGGCCCTCGATCCCAGGACCGGGGAGATCACCGGCAAGGTCGAGTTGGAGGACGATGGTCCGGAGGGTGCCGCGAGCGATGGTAAGGGGAGGATCTTCGTCAACAATGAAGGGAAGAGCACCATTCAGGTGATCGACGATAAGGCGATGAAGGTGCTGGCGTCGTGGCCTCTGGCACCCTGCGACGGCCCCACGGGAATCGCCTACGATCGGAACACGGACCGGATCTTCTCGGGTTGCGGCAAGACCTCCGTGGTGGTGGACCCCGGCTCCGGCAAGGTGGTCGCGACGATCGCCAACGGCGACGGGGTCGACGCGCTGGGCTGGGACCCGGCGGAGAAGCTGATCTACATCCCGGCGGGCCGAGACAGCACCGTGACCGTGGTGCATGAGGATTCGCCGGACCAGTATACCGTGGTGGCTACCGTCAATACGATGCGCGGAGCCAAGACCATCTCGGTCGATCCGGTCACCCATATCGCATACCTCTTTCAGCCGGAGTACGGGCCGGCCCCGGCGCCGGCAGCAGGCTCGCCCCCACCGCAGCCAGGTGCGCGCCCGCAGCGGGGGCCGGTGATCGGGGCCTGGTTCTTCGCGATCAGGCATTGACGGAGACCCGGCGCTCAGCGCCCCATCCCTTCTGTCATTGCGGAGGCGCGAAGCGCCGACGTGGCAATCTCCCGCTCCATCTGGCTCGCCCCCTGGCCCCCCCTCCAGCAGAGCTGGAGCGGGGGAATCCGAAACAGCGCATCAGGCCGCCACCCCATCGGCGTGATCGCCCCCCCTCTCCACGCAGTGGAGAGGGGGCCGGGGGGTGAGGCAGAAGGCCGAGGGAGCCCACTTGTCGGCTGGCCCTGAAACACAGAGGCA